>JAKSBK010000246.1 GCA_022361155.1 Pseudomonadota bacterium | reverse complement strand
CGTGTAAAAGCGGATGATCCGATACGTCGGGTTGTTCTGAACCGGAATATCGGTGGCCATGACGATGCGGCCGTTCACTGCGATGCGGTACACGTCCGCCGTCAGACGCAGCGATTCAGCGGCCCGCATAGTGAAGCCCAGGCTCACGTTGAGCGACTTCTCGGCCACCAGGGGACGGCCTCCGTGCAGCGACGCGATCGGGTCGGTGGGTCGCACCGTGCCCGTGATCTGCTGTTCAATCGTGCCGGGAACGAAGACCGTGGCCACATTGGTCAAGTTCGACTGGCCTGGCGTCGGGGCCCGGAAACCCGTCGACAGCGCGCCGCGCAGCGTCAGGTACTCCGCAAGGATGTAGCGGGTCGCGAGCTTGCCATTGAGGGTCGAGCCGAAGCTCGAGAAGTCCTCGAAGCGGGCTGCCGTCTGCACCAGGTATTCGTCGGTGACGTCCCACTCCATGTCGGCGTACAGGGCCCAGTTGGTGCGGGCCCACGAGCCCGCCATCGCGGGCGATGTGCCCTGGTAGCCGTTGGCGCCTACGAGCGGCGGCTGGTAGGGCAGGTTGGTCACCGGATCGATCAACCCACCGACGGCGGCCCAGCGCCCCGGCATCCAGGAGGCATCGTCGCCCTGATGCATGGTGTACTTCTCTTGGCGCCACTCGGCTCCCCAGGCCAGGTTGAGGTTGTCGCGGACGCCGTACGAGAAATCGGCATTGACGTTGAGATCGTCTTGCTGCAAGTCGCCCGGCCGGAACACGGTGGGTGATTCGAACCCCCAGGAAGGGTTGATGCTGTTGTTCAGGGTGTAGTTGATCCGGTTCCTCCCGTAGCTGCCGCTCACGTCATACAGGATACCGGGGCCGAATTCGCCTCGGACGCCTGCGGTCTGGCTCAAGTCCGTGATGCGACCCTCGAAGCGCGGCGTGAAGCCAACCGGCCATAGATGTGGGTCGGACCAGCTGAAGTTGCCCTCGAAAGGGTTCAGGGGATTGACGGGCAGCGTGCTGGTGACGCCCTCCTTGTTGGGCTCGCGGTAGAAGAAGCTGTAGTTGCCGTAGGTGCGAGCGAAATTGCCGAAAAAGTAGGGCTCGAAATACTCGCTGAGCGAGAACCCGCCATTCCAGAAGGTGCGCAGGCCGCTGCTTGCGGGCCGGCCCCAAATCTGGGCCGGGTTCGGTACGTTCGGAATGCCCAGGTTGGTCAGTTTCTGCGCCTCGGCGTGCTGGCCACCGCGCGACAGTTCCTCGGAGCCCATGTACTCGGCGCTCAGGCTGAGGAAGCCGTCCGGCCCCAGCGGCACACCCACGTTGCCCGCGACTTGAACCTCGTACTCGCCCTCGTACCAGCGGCCGGCCTTGGCTTGCAGCTCCATGCCCTGCGGGTCGTCCTTGAGGATGAAGTTGATCACACCTGCGATGGCGTCGGAACCGTACTGTGCCGCGGCCCCATCCCGCAGCACTTCCATGCTGCGCAGCGCGACGGAAGGGATCATGCCGATATCCACCGCCTGGGCCCCTTGGTTCATGGCGGCGCCTCCGAGAGCCACGAGGGCAGAGCGGTGGCGCCGCTTGCGGTTGACGAGCACGAGGGTCTCGTCCGGCGGCAGCCCGCGCAGCGAACTCGAACGGATGAAGGCGCTGCCATCGCCTGTGTACGCCGTGGCGGCGAACGACGGCACGATGTTCCTGAGTACCTCCGTCATGTCACCGTTGCCCTGTTGCTGCAGGGCCTCGGCCCTGAACGAGTCGATCGGGACCGCGGACTCCATGGCGCTGCGGCCCTTGAACCGGGTGCCCGTCACGAGCAGCGCCTCGACCTCTGCCGTCTCGGGCTCGTCGCCCGTCTCGACAGCTTCCGGCATGATGTCGTCGGGTGGCTCGCTTGCAGCCGCGGCCGAGGCGTCTCCTTTGGGGTCCGGGGCTTGTCTGTGCGGGGTCTTCCCGCGCGGGGTTTGTCCGTGCGCGATCGACGTGACGACGAGCACCGCTGCACAAGACAGCGGCACGAACCCTGGGCTAGGGCAAGGCTGCCGCCGAGTCTTTCGGGTCAGGTGCACGTGATCGCGGTTCCAAGACGCTTGTGAAGCGCCTCCTTATTAGCGATGGCGCATTCGAATGTACAGACGTTCCTGCTCACAAAAGCAAACGCAGGCCACAGTGCCAAGTGAACCTGCTAACATTCAAAACGTTCTCGTCGGCAGTCTTTGGAGTCGCCATGATCGAGGCCAAGCCCGCTTCCAGACAGTTCTCGCCGTCCCAGGTGGCCCTCGCGCTGGGCGTGAGCGAGTCGTCGCTCAAGCGCTGGTGCGATCATGGCGTCCTGAAGACGACCAAGACGCCGGGCGGACACCGGAAGATCACGCTGCGCTCGGTGCTCGAGTACCTGCGAGCGAGCCAAACCGAGCTCGTGCGACCGGAGCTGTTGGGCTTGCCTGCGGGGCTGCACCAGATCGCCGAGACGCGGTGCGCTTCGCAAGCGCTACGCTCGGGCCTGGTTCGGGGCGATGGCATGCAGGTGCGAGGCATCGTGCTGGGCTCGCACCTGGCGGGCACGACCATGACCGAGCTCGGCGACGAAGTAATCGCTCCGGCTTTCGTGGAGCTGGGCGAGCTATGGGCGTCGCACAAGCTCGAGGTCTATCGGGAGCGACGTGCCTGCGAGCTGACGCTGCGCGCCCTGCACGAGATGGTCGGGTACCTTCCCGACCCGCAGCAGGGGGCTCCGCTCGCCATCGGCGGCACGCCGGAGGGCGACGTGTATCAACTGCCCACGACGCTGATCGAGCTCGTGCTGCGAGCGATGGGGTGGAGGGCTCAGTCGCTTGGCAGCGGCCATCCGGGCCCTACGCTGCACGCGGCGCTGATCGATGTCGCGCCTCGCTTGTTCTGGCTGAGCGTGAGCCACGTGCAGGACGCGGCAGCCCTCGCAGCTACCTGCAGAGAGCTCGAGAGCGCGGCCGCGCGGCTGGGCGCGACGTTCGTTGTAGGTGGGCGAGGGCTCGATGAGAAACTGCGATCGCGCCTCGCCTACACTGCGCACTGCGATCAGCTCAAGCACCTCGAGAGCCTGGCACGCAGCCTGTGGCAGGTCGCTTAGGAAGGCGCTGCATTCCAGATCCCACTATAAGCTCGGCGGGTGTACCGCATGGACTCGGGTGCTCCGCCTGGACGACTTGCGTGTCAGCGAACGTGCCTGCCTGTGCGACCGCAGCGGGTCGCCTCGGCCTTTCGCGTGCCCTATGGGAGCGGCGCTGTGGGTGCCGTGCCCACCGTTGAGCGCCGAGATCGGCGATGGTAGTGGGAACCATCCGTGGCGCAGCGCGGAAAGCAGCCGTTGGGTCCTCCCCTCGGGCGGAGCCGTCGCCGGGCCGCGCGATTCTCGCGATTCCGAGGCTGGGCGGCGGCGGCTTCGCGATGCCATGAACTCGTTTCTCGCAGCATTCGCAAACTGGGATGCAACCTCATCCGACGCATTCATCGGGACGGCGCGCGCAATTACGAATGCGGCAAACGGCTTAGTTTTGACAGCTCGTGGCTCTGAGCTTTACAGCTCGGCCCGTCCAACTCGCCACCCGCTGCTTCACAGCGCGCACGCCGTTGATGTCGCTCGCGTTGTCGGTGTCCGCGGCGGGGCTCAGAGCACGCGGCGGAAATGGCTGGGCGATGCCGTTGGTCTGTTGCCAACGAAAACGGCTCTGGGGTTAGCAGGGCAGTAAACCTCAGAGTCGCCCGACCGACGCCGGCCAACCCTTGCACGATCTGCAACGGTTCGTCCGCCGTGCTCCCACCGCCGTTCGCTACCCGTCAGCGCCGCTCGATCGAAACGCGGCCGCCACCATGTCGCGGACCTGCCGATAGAGATGGCGGTCAGCCGTCTCCGGGGAGAGTCCTTCAGTGGACAAGACGGCGTCGGTGAACGCGAGCACATCCGTGGGAGGCGCGGCGGCTAGGCGCTCCACGTCTGCCGGAGGAAGGCAGAACCCCAACTCGACGCAGAGGTCGTTGAGCAGCTGCCGCGTATGACGTTGACTCAGCATCCGTGGCGCTCGACCCTGCCATGAGTGCCGTCGCGAGGTCCAGGTCGCGGAGCCCGGTGCTGATCACGTCGTAATTGCTCGTTTTCCGTCTGTCACCAAATGTGGCACGAAGTCGCCGCCATGGATGGTGTCGGCGATGCTGCTTACGATCGGGACCACACATCGCCCCGCGACCGAGCTGGGCTACCTTCTCGCTAAGGGGGCCCGGAAGAATAAGTCATCGAACCTCGGCGTCGACTTTCTGTGGCTACTGACAGCCATGCGTCGACATGCAACCAGCCTGCATGAACATCTTCGGACAGCCTTGGTCACCCAGCTTGCTGAAGGAAGCAGGAGTAGGTTCGACCTCGACCCATGCGGCCTGCTCGGTCAGTGGGCCGGTTCACCAGGGATACCGAACATGCCCAGAAGCGCCATGCCGCCAGGAGATCCCGATACCGAGAAGCTACGCGTCACCGTTCGCGCAGCGAGGTCAACCTCCATGATAGACCCGCCACGCGTGTCGCTGATGTAGGCCACTCCCTTGCCGAGAACCATGGCGCCGGCGCACCGACCCTCGGCTTCAAGGTCAGGCAAGACGCGCACGCTGCCGCCGACAAGCCAGCGCTCCACGTCCACGACATGGAGCTCGCCGTTGCGTGTCAACGCCGCGACCAGTTCGCCCCTGGACCGCTCGAACCCGAAGCTGCAATACACGGAGCCCAGCTCCAGCGTGTCGGCGTCCGTAATCTCGGTCGCTGTCGGCGAGATGCGAACAAGCCCATCGTAGAAGTTGTTTGGGAAGGCGAAGGTTCCCCACTGGCCGACCACGTACGGACTGTCGGGGTGGCCCGCCAGCACGCTGGTGCGGTTGGGCGCATCGGGGTAGCCGGGGTACTGGAGCTTCCGTGACTCGAATTTTGTCTCACGATCATTCCAGCTCAGGAGCAGAGCTCCACCATCAAGCGCCTGGTGACATCCGAAAATCGCCCTCGGACCCGACAGCGCTTCGCCATGCAGCCCCCAACATGAGGCCTGGAAGTCAGCACCGAAGTGGCGATGTTTTTTGACCCGACGCCTTAGGGCGCTCTTCGGACCGGAAGCTCCCGTTGAGCACT
>JAKSBK010000245.1 GCA_022361155.1 Pseudomonadota bacterium | reverse complement strand
TTTGGGGGCGTTTGAAAAACCGGTGGCGCAGCGATTTCGTGTGCGCTAGGATTGCTGAAACGAATTTAAGTAAAGTAGCGTGGTTCATGAAGTGTGAAGTGTGCGGTCTAAGCAGTCTTATCCTTCAGCGTTTCGTAACCTCGCTCGTCGTCGTTGCCATTGTCCACCGGATACCCAAGTTGCATCCAACCCATTTTGGCGATGGTACCGTACATGTCGCGGGCGCCGCTGAATCCACCATCTACATTAAACAGCGATTCGTATCCACACCGCTCAAGCAGCTCGCAGGCCCGCTGTGACCGAATACCGGAACCGCAGCAGAGAATCAGCTTGGCGTCTTTGGGGAAATTCGCTTGCATGACTTGCGTGAACTCCTCGTTATCCTGCAACTGTTGAATGGCGATATTGAGGTGTTGCACCGGCACGTTGTAGGAACCCGTGGGGTGAGCTTGTTGGAATTCTCCCTCCGATCGGACATCGATGTAGATGTGGCTGTTGTCTCCATCCAGCAAGGCTTTTGCTTCTTCGGGCGAGATCTGTGTTATGGGCATGTCGGCCCTCCACGTTTGTATGATTTCAGTGGTAGGTGAATCTAAGAATCAGAAAGAAAACTCTCAAGCCCTTTTCTCGCCGGTTTTACAACAGGAAGGTGCCTCCGGGTTAATCTATTCTCCGGTACACAACCGTATCATCTGTAAAGCTGACGGGCCGAAAATCCGCACCATCCTCACCCGACGGTCCCGCTTCGCAATCAAACTTGAGGCTGTTTGGATCCGCAAACTCGGCGATTCCGAACAACGTCTTATCTTCAAGCGGAGGACCGACGAATCCCATCAGGTCCAGGTGAAAGGGCGACGAGCCGGGATCGAATCTGTAGCGCACCTTCAAAGTGCCGGTCTCTGCAATTATCCAAGTGGCGGTATCGTTCCCATGAAAAATGAACACCTGACGATTGTCATTCCGGTCTACCCCCGACCATTTGCCTAGAAGCTTTTGGGAGGCGCTCTCAGTGCAAGCCGTAAACATCGAAATCATGACAAAGATTACTGTCATTTTAGAAATGCCCGTCATTCCAGCCTTCCTTTTATGAATTATGCTACTACCTGTGA
>JAKSBK010000244.1 GCA_022361155.1 Pseudomonadota bacterium | reverse complement strand
CGCAAAGGCCGTCATGACCTCGCTGCACAGTCGGCTGTCGTAGCCAAGCACGCTGCGAAGCTGCCACGGCAGCGAGCACACCCACTGCCTGACGGGAGCATCGAACGGCAGCACCGAGTCGACCAAGTGTGCGGCCGTGTGTTTGGTTCGTCCGCTGCTCCGGCGGATTATGCTAACCTCTACAATGGCGCCCACCGGATGTGGTACGACGCGCTCAATTACTCTAATGGCATGCGGAGCACTTTTACGGGTCTTTTGATCCAGTACCCTGATACAGACGGCTCATGCCAACCGAATGCTCCCGCATGCGCGTGGGGACCCCTGAATCGGGTGGAAATAGTCGCCATGACCGACGTACTCTCTCCCCAGGGTAGGATCCTTCACGAAATGGGTCACATCGCCTCGTACAAGGCGAACCCGAGGCGCCTGACTCACGGCGGTTACTGCTACAATCAACAGACGACGACCTGTCCGGCCGGAAGCAACGGGTGGAACCTCACTTCGAACGAGTGGCAAGGGGTTGCACTCGAAGAAGGCCGAGCGACCTTCTTCGGAGACGTTGCGTTCTACTGGGATGGGGCGAACGATCCGCGTACGTGTATCGGTAGTGGTACCTGCCCCAGTAGCTTGTCGATCGAGACGAGTGTCGGAGGTTCGTGCTCCGCGCGAGCCGGCCGCCAGGCGATCAACGTCGATCGCTATATGTGGGATGTCTACGATGCCAATACTGACAGTTCAGACTCTGGCGAGAATGTAGATGCCAACTATTGGGATTTCTTCGATGCAATCGGCGAGGTCCCGGAGGGCTACAAATTTGGTGAAACCGAATCGCCGTTCGTTGACTCAGGAGGTGCCGTAGATGCCTGGGATTCCTTTCGTGCCGACGAGTTCCAGGTTGCTCTCCACCGGCGTATCCCGTCGAACTGGACCGCCTACTGGGCAAACTGTATGAGCAGTATCGCTCCCTAGCTTGAGTCAACGAGCGAACGTGTTGGGCCTTGTTAGCCGTGAGCTTCGCGCGGCCTGCGGTTTTCAGAGGACAATGGGCGTAGCAAGATGAGCACAGCAACGCGGCTGACCTTGCTTATTGCCCTTGGCGGCTGCGGTTCTGCGCCGCCGCTACCATCGATCGAGCTGATCTGCGATGGCAGCGATACATTGCGGCTGACGATCGGCACGGGCGGCGGTGGCGCGATTGATCCAACCCATGCGGTTCTGTGGGAGCACGGTTCATTCTTGTTCGTGCAAGGCGATTGCAGCTACTGGGTCCCACAAATAGGGTCCAGAGCACAGCACTACCGCACTGGCACACTGAACAGCGCTGACGCGGCAGAACTGGCTGAGGCCTTTGAATTCGGACGCTGGGAGGCGCTCGGCCTAGTGGGAATGTGGCAGCCTCGCTACGGTGACTTCGATATAGGGGACTACCGATACTATGACGGTCAAAACCTGATTGTGTGTACCAGAGGATGCGGAGACGAGAGCACTCCTGCGGCAGTGATGCGTATGCGCGACAGCTATGGATCATGGATCGTGCGGCTGAACAAGAGCGGACACGATATCGACGGTCCACTGCGCATTACCGCGACCGATCGCTATAACTGGCCAGCGGTTACCGTTCCACGAGCGACGTGGCCGCTCGACTGGGCGCTGACGGACATCGCAGTGCCATGGGAGGAAGTGCACGCGCAGCCGCCGATGTTTGGGACGAGCCGCCTCATCAGCAACCCAAAGGAGGTGGTTGCGCTCAGAGCCATCTGGGATGAGTATCTTTCTGGCCAGCATGGAGAGCTTTGGGAGCCTGCGATACCCTTCGAGGACCCGCATTCGCCACAGGTCAAGACCTTCGCCGTAGTAATGCGCGATACCACACCGTTTGAGAACGAGCGGGGACTGATCGAGTGGCCCTGGGAAGCAAGGCGGTGAGCGTTCTAGTGCGCCAGCGGCGCGGGATGCTGGGGGCCGCTGCGGTGCTGCTCGCTGTGGGGGGGTGGTGGCTTGGCAAGCAGTGGAGGGGTGTGAAGGCGGCGCCGCTGCTTGCTGATGCTCGCGAGGAAAGCCTGGTGGAGAACTCAGCGCCCGTGGAAGTCTCCAAAGCGTATAGTCGTCGCCGCGCATCTGGGCAGAGTGTGGCTGGGAGACCCGCGCCCGAGCAGGCTCCATATCGACCCAGCGCGCCAAGTGACCGTTTTCATCCGCGCGATCCGAACGAATGGCAGGGGATGCTGGTGAACGTGGCCAACTTCCAGGTCTGCACCCGTTCGGGAAGCTGCGGTCTGGGTCTCGCTTGCATTGAGCGGCGCTGCGGACCCTGTAGTCTGGACGCGGAATGCGCTGAAGGGGAAGCGTGCGTGCTCGACCGTTGTCTGCGCGAAGGAAACGTGGGTTGCCGTTCGCGTCGCGACTGCGGCCACCTGGGCGAAGATGCGCTGTGCATCCTAAGTGGCCTTACGGCACACGATCCGCGCAGCAACGCAGAGCTTCGATCGTACTGTAACCCCGGACACGGCGGGACCTCCCAAGATGTGAACGATCCCGAAGCGATCGAGAGGATGCGCTTGCGGACTTCGGCGGAACACATCAAGCCGCCGATCAGCGCGAAGGACCTGTTTCGCAAGCTAGACCTAGAGCGCGCCCGTCGCGACACTCGGGAACGTGCTTCTCCCAACCCCAAATAGGGGAATGCAAGGATCTCATTGGGTAACCATGCAGCATCTGTAACCGCTCAAGCCCCGGTGAACAATTCCCAACACTTGGAGGTTCTTTTGTGGAGCGCCTGGGCGATCGTGGTGCTGAGCGCTTGTAGTAAGGACGGGAACGAGCCGATGGGTAGGGGAGCAGGTGGACGAGCTTGGGTGGACGGGGGCATGCCCATGAGCATTTGCCCTGAGCTGCCGCTCGTGGACCGGCTGAAGCGGTTCTGTAGTCGTGCAGGTGATGGCACGCAGGATACTTGGGCGCGATGCGCTGGAGGCCTGGCGGACGACACCGGCAACGCCGTGGCCTTGGATGTTATGGGCAGCGTCTACGTGGGCGCCGGAATGGGCGCCAGGTTCCCCTCGGACACGGCCGCCGCGCTGCAATGCTGGCACATGTCCGCTGATGACTTCGCGACAGTTCGCTTCGAAACGACTTCGCTGCTGAGCCCGGCGGACGGAGGGCCCGCGTTGGCCAAGTATGACCGCGACGGAAGGCTGCTGTGGGCCAAGTTCCTGCCAGGTACAGGCAGCCAGGGCAAGCTACAGGCGATCGCGCTGGACTCGCTCGATGGTTCGATGGTGGCGGCGGGGAATTCCCTGAGCACCTCACGATTCCAGCCGAGTGCTCCGCGCAACCTCTACATCACAAGACTCGATCACCAGGGTAATCCCGTTTGGTTCCAAAGCGCTATAGTCATGCCCAAGGTCGACGGATACAGCCGGGCTGACGTGTCGGGCGTGGCCATCCATCCAATGACCAATCACATTGTTGTCACCGGACAGTTCCATGGCGAGCTCACGTTCGGCGCAGGCAGTTCGAGCGAGCAGGTGCTCGCGGCACATCGTCGAGGCGATCTGTTCATTGCAGAGTTTGACCAACTCGGTAACCTGATCTGGGCGGGCGACGCAGGCGGGAGCGCCAGTGCGTCGATGGGGCGCGAAGTCCTCTTCAAACCCGATGGCAGCGCGATCCTTGTTGGTGCGCTTTCGGGCGCTGCAGACAAAGCGATCGAGGATCGCTTGGGCACGGAGGTGGAAGTGATTCCGTTTGGCGTAGCCGACATGGTGCTGGTCCACTATGACCAAGATGGACATGTGCTGTGGGCCAACCATGCTGGCTTTCCACGTGAGACGGTGCACGGAGAAGGGGTCGCTTACGACGCTTCGGGGAATATCTACGTGACAGGAACCTTCAGCACGTGTGCCCTCTTTCCCCGAGCTCCAGGGAACCCGGTGCTCCTGTGCCTGGCGTGCCCTCAGGTGCTTTAGATGTCGCGTGCGACAACACGGCGACGCAGATGGCCATATCGTCGGCCGGAGGCACGGACCAGTTTGTTGCCAAATACGACTCCCGCGGCAATCTTCATTGGGTTCAAGGTGCTGGGGGACGCTTGATGGATAGTGCCAGTGTTTTGCCTCAGCCGGAACGTGACTCCTCTTGACGCTCCCGAGTGGAGCAGCGAGGAGTCAGCATGCCTAAGAGGAAGAAGCAGTCACGTCGTAACTATACAGCAGAGCAGAAGGCGATAATCCTGCGGCGTCACTTG
>JAKSBK010000243.1 GCA_022361155.1 Pseudomonadota bacterium | reverse complement strand
TTTGCGTTGTCGACGATGGCGATGAAGACTTCCTCTGAGCCCCGTCCTTTGACGTCCGTACTCCTTGTTCCTCTCCTGCAGAAGCTTGCGACCTTCTGCTCCCTGCCGGATAAACGCAAGACCCTCCGTTCAGAGTATGCGTATACGACATCCCGCGTACCCCACATCCCCAGCACATCCCGCTTGTACTCCATCTGGCAGTCAGTTGACGGGGGGTCTATCCAACCCTCTGGCGTCCACTTGCCCTGACTGTAACGCACGATCTGACCGCCCGACGTGCCGGCCCAGATGTCCCTAGCATTGTGTCCCCATAGAGACAGGTAGTCACCCGCGGGGACGCCACCTTGTAGCTCGAACTTCCTGGCTGAAGCAGGCTTGAAGTATATCTGCTGGTCGTTTGCTGCCACCGCTACCAGTTCCGAGCTTGCCCAGATAGCTCGCGCTTGAACCTTGCTTCGCTGGTCGAGTACATCGAGCCGCTGCCACGCGCTTCCGTCGAATTGGTACACTGCGTTGTCCGTGACCGCGTAGGCTTCGCTTGGCCCGATCACTGCGACGTCGTTCACTCGCTCGTTGATCCCGCAGTCGCTACGCTCTGGCTGAACCATAAGCAACCCACAAGCCAACTCTCCAAATAGAATAAGCGGGCCGTTCTCAAATCCCGTCAGGCCCACGTTGGGACGAATTTGGCGTCTATCATGGCTCACCGGAGTTAGCTCTTCACGCCAGAGTTGCCACCGCTGGCCGTCATTTAGTAGGAAGCGCGTGGCCACCCGTTTGTCGCGTCCTACGCCTGCTTTCCATTGCTGCGAGATCGCGACGAACACTCCACGTTCATCAGCCCACAGTGCCACGTACTCCAGGGTCCGCGCCCGCCCGACGCATAGGACGCCCTCGCTCATCATCCAGCCAGGATCCCGTGCAAGTGCAAACGGCGGGTCCCAACTGGACACGGGCGTCGTGTAACCACCCGCATCCCCCGCATCGCTGCTGGCTCCCGCATCGCTGGTGGCCCCGTGACCACCAACGGTCCCGCGGCTCGAACCTCCCACGTTCCCGGGTTCGTGGGACCGCCCGCACCCAAGAGCCGTCGCCCCAAGCACGACCAGGAGCACAAATCTACAGCCGACTGAATTGGCTTCCATTGTACCAAATCACGAATTGCGACGAGCACTGAATCTCGCCAGTGTCTTGAACCCCAATGAACACCTCCTGAGAGCTGTTGCCCCAGATGCTTGTAAGACGAACTCCGGCTTCACACCAACTAGCCAGCTCTGTCATGCTGCCCATTTCGATTATGGACAAGTGGCGATTCCCGAGGACAAATAACTTTCCATCTGCACCCCACAAATCTTGGACGCTTCGCTTACACATAGCGCTAGGCGCGCTTGGTGAGATCACAACCTTCCACTGTGTTCCATCAAACTGCCATACCTCGCCGCTTCGAGTGCCAACCCAAACATCCGTAGGCCCGAAGCCGAACACGGCGCTGGCTTCCCGGGGGGCGCCTGCTTGAAATACGAAGTTTCCAGTATCTGAGCTGCCCAAGTACGCTCCCGAGGAACCGACTACGACTACGGTGTTCTTATCTCCCCATATCGCCTCGGCCACGAAACTTCCGCTGCTGTCCCCAAGCGGTTGCCCTAGCTGCGTCCACTGACCTCCCCCATATTTTAGAACGCGATCGTTGCGTAGTGCAAAGGCAGTTTGTGGCCCGGCAACGTGTACGTCCGCTACACCTCCTGGAACCTCACAATCTGCCTGACCATTATGGATTCGCTTCAAACCACACGGCTCAATGCTACCGACACGACCTCTTGTTCTGTGCAGAAGCACACTACCACCCCGAAAGCCCGTGATCTTGCCTGGAAAGGGTGTGGGCTCTTCATGGATTGTCTTCCAGCCCGACCCATCATTGAAGTAGATCCACATACGCCCCACATTGACAGCAAACGAGTCCTGAGGTGACAGGAGGAGGTACACGCCTCGCGCGTCGCTCCAGATGCTGTTGGCGTGGTTGTCGCCCCCAAGCCTGTTGCAGATCGGTTCGGTGCTCATGCGCCACATACCGTCTGACAACCTAAACGGTGGTGTCCAAGGGGCCGCAGCAGCGTCGACCGGGGGGCTCGGTGGGCCCGAGTCCCGAGGTGACCCTGGGAACGGGCCCGTAGGACGCCCTCCGTCTGGCAGCTGCGGGTACTGACCCTGCCCAAGCCCGGAATCAGCCGAGCCCGAGTCAGGACCGCGTGGGGAGGGGCTTGCCGATCCAGCCACGCCGGCACCTGCCGAGGCCATGGGAGGGTCGTCGTGCGTTTCGCACGAGCACCCACTTGCAGCCAACATGAACGAAACACCGACAACTAGGCACCAGGGCATGCCCTTACCGTCATGATGTTTCATTTCGAACTCTCCTCGCCCTCGCCCCTTTGGCTAAATCTCAACGCCGACTTTCTAAGGCGTCGGGTCAAAGTAACCTTGCCAGGTCGGCTTTGAGGCGCCGGGTCAGCATGGCGCGCTGTCGCGCGAATACTACGTCCATTCGAAGGCGGCGCAACACCGCCGGACGGGATGGATCGAAATCGAAGTGGCATGTTATCTTGACCCAACGCCTAAGCATGTCACACGTACATCTTGGCTGCCGCTAGGCAGCGTGACCATACTGGATCGAAAGAACGGGTGCGCGACAGTGACAAGGCGGGAGCGCGGCTGCGCTTCGCTTGCTCACTACGATCCCTCCATTCAGATTCCCGACGGATCATCCACGACGCCTTGCTAACGCGACCTGCTCAAGTCCTCGGTCTCGTTAGAATTAAGGACGATCATATGCAACCGAGTCATAAATGGTCTGCGTGATTCCAGGACGGACAAAGCCTAATACACCGATATCGCGATTATCGCCTTTCGGTCGAACACAAAGTTGGTGAGGGTCGCCCCAGCCATTGAGCGCGGTAGCGACGGGACCGAGAAGATTGCTGGTGTTTTGTTCGAACACCCCGGAGCCCGATGTTCCATGGCATGCACCTTGGATATCAGATTCCCAATTTGTCAAATTGTTGTTCGCTAAGGTAACTTGATATGGAAACGGATCGTCGCCAAAATGCAGATACTTGCGAGATACCAGTGGTATCAGCTGGTAATCGAAGGCTCCTCCGGTGGGCCTCATACGTTGGTAATGATAGTTGTTTCCCTTGTTGTACCCCGGCCATATAGTGTAGTGCTCGTGTCGATCGGGTGGCCAGCCAGTCCCGTCTTCGGGTGGAAGATTGAGAACTTCATGAAACCACCAAACTTCTACCTCGGAACCGAAGCCGACGTTTGTCGCCATGGTTGCCCATGGCCCAGCACGGTTGAGGCACTGCAGCAATGCGATATCGGCGTTTGGTACGGTGCTTGGGCAGCTTGCAGTACGGCTGAAGGCGCACCGATATTGCAGGGTACAGACGTCCCATATCGCGCTCAACTCATGCGAAGCTAGGCCGGACTGTCGCTCGTAACTTGGCCAGGTTCCTTCGACTTCTGCTTGGTCGAGTATACGGGATAGCGCAAGGTTGTCGTCAAGGTCGAGATACTGGATCCAAAACCATGTGCCCTCTGGCAGAGGCTTCTCGATGACACCATCTCGGTTGGTGTCGCCTGACTCGACACAATGGGCGGCAGTCACGGCGAAATGCGGGGAAATGAACGTCATGCCGCAAGTTGCCCAAACGTCGTCGCGGTCGTCCAACGGTATGTGAAGCGCAGCGACCGTGAAACTCTTGTGCGTATCGTGTGGCCTCCAGTCCATGTCGCGAGAGTTTGCGATGTTGTAACCGTCAATGTACTCAGTTTGGACCTCCGCCTTTAGAGCGGCTGGGTCTTTGCCTGGAATGTGAGATGTACACGAGACTGTCAGTGGGGCACCGAGCACTACGCACAGAAGTAGCCAGACACTCTGCCCGTGTGGATCGTGTGGAGCCATTGTCGTGTCCGCTGATTCATGCGACAAATATTCTTGCCTTTGAGTCGAATGTTCTTCAAATCTCACCATTTTTCCCTCCATAGATACCGGTGCTTGTTTGATGATGGAGCGCTCGGATGCACAGCCGGCGGTTACGCTGCGTCATTGAACGAGTAGAAGGTACTGGACTACTCCCTTGGGGGCGTGCTTGGCGTGCCGGCGTCGCGACAGCGGGTAACCGTCTGGGGGACGACGCGGACGACGCCCTACAAGAGGAGGGCGAATCGGGTCTGTGATCGATGCTCGGAGGTTTCTTTGGAGCGAGGCGGGCGAATTCGGGGAATTGGTGCACGAAGAGGGTGCGCCAGTGGAAGCACCGGCCTGACAGCCGACGAGTTCGCTCATGCCCGCGGACGTGGGCTGACACGCCGCAATGTTGGTTGCCCGTGGGCCCGCGTTGTGGCATCCACGTTTTCCGCCCGAACCGGCGGGCCCACCCGCAGCGCTGGGCGATGGCGAAACGCCAGATGCCACGAGAAGCTGCGCTACGTTGAAAGGCTGGACGGGAGGCGGGAGGCGGGAGGCGGGAGGCGGGAGGCGGGAGGCGGGAGGCGGGAGGCGGGAGGCGGGCAAGAACCGAGCCACTCGGTGGGGTTGCCCGCTCGCCACCCCTCGGCGTCCCTGCTCGTGCTGCCCAACATACCGCTGCCCATCCGGTTCCTTGCTACCACCGCACCCTGGTGGTGGCTGCGTCGGTGGATGCCCTTCGCAACCACTTGGTCCGGGTATACACGTAGCCCGCCTCGTGCGCAAGCGGCGCTTCTGGGGATTCCAAGACCTGGATTCTAATCTTTGCGCACCCTTGGGACGCTGGTCGCTATTGAATACGTCCTGGAATCCGAGCATTTCGCTTCAGACCCGAGCACCCCCGCAGCCCGGAACGAGGCGTAGCAGCGCTACAACCGCTGTGAGCAGCGAGGAGGCAAGCCGGCGCTTGGGTCGAAAGGCGCAGGATTCCACAGGATTCAAAGCCGGTCGGCGTTCTAGGCCTAGCTACATGCTGGTGCAAAAGTAGGGGAGTTTTTTCGATGATTTCGGCGGCCGGATAGCTGGGCGCCGGCCGCCGGCCGCCGCCGACCCGACGCTCGATAGAGCGGCAGGTGTCAAGTACATGCAGTGGTCCCCTCCGGCAGCGCGGTGCGCAGTCGGCAATACGA
>JAKSBK010000242.1 GCA_022361155.1 Pseudomonadota bacterium | reverse complement strand
GCGCATGAACACAGTGCGCATGAACACAGTGCGCATGAACACAGTGCGCATGAACACAGTGCGCATGAACACAGTGCGCATGAACACAGTGCGCGTGAATACGGAGACTGCGCCACCCGGATGCTGCGCGCGGAGGAATCGATGGGCACCCCGCAGATGGTGATGTACGAACAGGAGTTCCACCAGATCCAAGCGATCGTGGAAGACTTGCTCAGGGCATCGAACGCGCGCGTCGTATTCACCATCGACAAGAACGGTCAGCTGATCGCAGCTGCAGGCGAAACCGAGCACGTGGACACCACTTCCTTGGCGTCGCTGACCGCTGGCAACATCGCGGCGACCGGCGGCATGGCGAAGCTGCTGCGTGAGAATGAGTTCACAACTCAATTCCACGAGGGGGAGAACGCCAATATCCACATCCAACTCGTGGGCAATAGGGTGATTTTGGTCGTTATCTTTGATAACAAGACCAGCCTCGGATTGGTCCGGTTGAGAGTCAAGAAGGCAAGCGAGCTGCTCAATAGAATCTTCGATGAGCTGATGCAGAAGGTCCAGGAACCCGGCCAGGCACCGTTCGCTGAGATCACAGACGACGACATCGATAACCTGTTCAACGATTAGAGCGCCCACCGGTTTGAGTTCTATGCAATCCTGTGCCTTTCCCCCCAGCCCCGGCCTATCTCCTGCCTCGCCGCTGCGGTGTAGCGCTGCTACGCCTGGTCCTGGGGCTGCCGGGGCGCTCGGGTCTAGAACGAAATGCTTGGATTTCTCGAGGTATTCAAACCGATCGGCGCTCTAGCGGGTAACCGGAGACGACCGTTACGTTCCCCTTCGGAGGCGCTGGCTCCCCATGTCTTTCATCAACTATTTGTCGCGTGAGATCAATTGCAAGATCGTCTACTACGGACCTGGTCTTTGCGGTAAGACGACCAACCTGCAGCACATCTACGCCAAGACCAGTCCTGAAGCAAAGGGCAAGATGATCTCGCTTGCGACCGAGACCGAGCGCACATTGTTTTTCGACTTCTTGCCGCTCGCACTCGGTGAAATTCGAGGTTTCAAGACCAGGTTTCACCTCTATACGGTGCCAGGTCAAGTCTTCTACGACGCGAGCCGCAAACTGATTCTGAAGGGAGTCGATGGGGTCGTGTTCGTGGCGGACTCGCAGATCGCCCGTATGGAGGCCAATATGGAGTCGCTCGACAATCTGCGCACCAACCTAGCCGAGCAGGGTTACTCGCTCGACAAGGTGCCCTACGTGGTGCAGTACAACAAGCGAGACATGCCGGGTATCGCGCCGGTTGAAGAGCTGCGCAGTGTGCTCAACCCAAGCGGTGTGCCCGAGTTCGAATCGATCGCGAGTGAGGGGCCCGGGGTTTTCGACACACTCAAGGCGGTGGCGAAGCTGGTGCTGCAAGAGCTCAAGCGGGGCGCACGCTAGCAAGGGGTTCGGGCGCGGATTTTTTGCCCTGGTTTCGCCGACCTGATAACGAGGGGACATGGCCGGCCCCAGCAATCTCAACGACAGCGCGGTTGTACGCAGACCCTTTGGTTTCTTTCGCGGCGGAGGCGGCGGAAGTGGCGGCGGAAGGGCCGTGCTCGTGATGGAGGACGTCTACAAGTACCATCGGCGGGATATCCCGACGCTTCGGGGTGTGAACCTGCGCGTCGAACGCGGGGAGTTCGTGTTCGTCACCGGCCCGAGCGGCGCCGGCAAAAGCACGTTGCTGCAGCTGATATATCGGGGCCAGATGGTCGATGCCGGCCGAATCCTCTTCTGTTCCCGCGACATATCGCGTCTGTGCGAGCGGTCGGTGCCCTTCTTGCGGCGCAACTTGGGCGTTGTCTTCCAAGACTTCAAGGTGATTCCTCACTGGAGCGTGTTCGAGAACGTGGCCATCTGCCTCGAAATCATCTCGATGCCCCCTCGCATCGTTCGCGCGCGCGTTAGCGAGGCCCTGGAGCGTGTCGGGCTGGCGGGCCGAGGCGACGAGCCCACGGCGAACCTGTCGGGAGGCGAGCAGCAACGGGTCGCGGTGGCGAGAGCGATCGTCACGGAGCCCGCCCTGATCCTGGCGGACGAGCCTACCGGCAACCTGGACCCGCAGCTCGCGATCGACATCTTGACTCTGCTGGAAGAAATCAACCAAGCGGGCGCGACCGTCATTTTCGCGACGCACGATCATTCGCTCATGCAAGCGTCACCGCACCGCACGATGGTCCTGGACCAGGGTCGCGTTATCGAAGCGCGTTTCGGGCTGCGCTCGGCGTCGGCAGCACAGCAGTCCGGTTTGGAGGTCGAGCGGCCTCTGGATGAGCAAGTGGACGTAGAGATCGAGCACGATCCGAAGCCGCCACCTGGTGTGACGGCCCATTCCGGTATCGCGACCCAGCAGCAGGAGCTCGGCGCGTAGCGCAGCCACAGGTGAGCGATGGGATTCAAGACGGCATTGTTGCGAGCTAGCAGGGGCTTCAGGCAGGATCTGAGACTCCATTTCGCCGCAGTCTCCAGTCTCGCAGTAGCGTTTCTGTGTCTCGGCGGAACGCTGCTTGCCATGGGCAATCTGACCCGAGTCGCGGAGCACTTTGGCCAGCAACGACACATCGTCTTCTACCTCAAGCCGGACGCGAGCGAGCAGGGTGTGGCCCAGCTGCGGGCCTCACTCGAGGCGCTGCCCGAGGTGCGAGAGGTGCGGCAGGTAGGTACGCGTGAGGCGCGCGAAGAGTTCGGCCGGCAGTTTGGCTTCGGCGAGGCGCTTTCGGGTATATCGCCTGCAGCGTTCCCCGCTTTTCTCGAGCTGCGCCTGAACGGCGAGCACGCGGCCGCCCGCGCCGCTCAGTTGGTCGAGCGCGTGGGCGATCTCGCGATGGTTGACGAGATCGAGACCTACGACGGTTGGTTCGGGAAGCTGACGTCGCTGTTGCAGGCGGGGCGCACGGTGTCCGGGATCGTGGCGCTGGTGGTCGCCCTGTGCGTGCTGGCGGTTGTAAGCAATACGATACGCCTCGCAGTCTCCAGTCGTCGTCAGGAGATCGAGGTGCTCAAGCTTTGTGGTGCCAGCGACAGGTTTGTACGCCAGCCCTTCGTGATGGAAGGTGCGATGCAGGGCGCGGCGGCGGCAGTGCTCGCCATTCTTGCGCTGCTCGGCGGCTATCTCGTGTTCCACGATGCCATCGACGCGATCATGGGCCCGCTGGTTGGTATCCAGCTGGCTTTCGTCGACCTCCGGGTGCTTGTCGGGCTCGTGCTTGGGGGTCTCATCGCAGGTACGCTGGGGAGCGTTTTGGCGCTGCGGCAGTACTTGGCGGTCTGATGATTATCTCTTGCCTTTCCATCCCGCCCGGCCTTTCCATCCCGCCCGGCGAGGTTGTGCCTTCCAGCGGGGGGAGCATTCGCCCGGCGCTGTGCGCTGCCGGCCGGCCGGCTCGAAGCCGATCCGGCAGGAGTGGTTTGACCCGGCGCCTTCGGAGTCGCGTGAGCCTGCAGGTCGTGGCCGCCGGGCTGATGGCCTTCTGGGGTGGCAAGGTCGCGCAGGGGCAGGCCCTGGCGTCACTCGACGCGCCCTGGAACGGTCAGCTGCACGCTATCGCTGATCGGCTCGACGAGCTCGAGGACGAGCTCGACACGGTCGAGACCAGCATCGCTGTGGGCGAACGGCGGCTCCGGAGCAACGCCCGCACGCTGTCGCGCCTGGATCGGGCCGGGATGCTGCCGATGGCCGGGGGCGTCGCGGCCATGCTGGGACACACGTCCAGGCTCGAGCGCCTCAGGCGGGTGGTGCAAGCGGACCTCGCCGGGTTGACCTCGCTGCAGACCCAGCGGCGGGCGTTGGTGCGCAGCCGGGAGGCGCTTGGCCGAAGTCATGAGGGCATCGCTTCCGGGGTGCTGCAGCAGCGACGCCGTGCCCATGGGCGAGCGGCTCCACCCGAGCTGACAGCGCGACCAAGCGGGCGGGCTCCTGGGTCTAGGGCCTCGCGCTTTGCTGTATCGGGCGCTGCCGCGCACTCTGCTGTGTCGAGCGGGGGCCGCACGTTCGGAGCTCGGCATCGGCACCCGCTCTTCGGGATGCTGGCAATGCCCGTGAAGACTCCGGCACGTATTCGCGATGCGTCGCGCCCGGACAGCGAGGGGCCTGGCCTCGAGTTTCTTGCACCGGGAGGGGCCGACGTGCTTGCTGCAGCGTCGGGTAGCGTCGCGTTTTCGGACGTTTACGCGGGCTACGGGCGACTCATCATCCTCGATCACGGCGAAGGGCTGTACACGGTGTACGGGGGCCTGCGCCATGTTGGCGTCGAAGTGGGAGACGAGGTCGGCGCTCGTGCCAGGTTGGGGAGCGTCGGTCGCAAGGGCCAGGCCGCCGTACTCTTCTTCGCCGTGCGTCAGGGTGCTGCCGCGCTGCCTCCGCGAGGTTGGCTCGAGCCGGAAGCTTCCGTTTCCGGTTGGCTGACTAAGGACTAGGGTCTGTTACGTCCACGTCCAAGGTGTAGGGGCCGGCGCTGTTCGAGCCGAAGCCGTCCACGATAAAGAAGTGGGTGCCCGGCGGCAGCAGCTCGTCGAGCGCGCTTGCGCGACGCCCTCCCATGCCGTGATGGTTGCACGCCTGTTCTTTCTGCGACTGGCAGGCGGCGGCGCCGATCCGGCCGGCGTCGAAGAATCGATAGAGCACCGTATCGAAACTCGTAGAATCGGATTCGAGCTCGGCGCGCACACGCATTTCCCTTTGTAGCTCGATCACGAATGCGGCGTCTCTTGAGCCAAGCCCGCCGCATCGGGCCTCGTAATCGCCTAACAGAGCCCTGGTATCGCCGCGGAAAACGCCTCCCTCGCTGGGGATGCCGAATGCGACTGCGCAATTGTCGTTGCTCCTGACAAAAAGTGGCGACGTCGGAGGGTGAGTCTCCGCCTCGAGCGCGAAATCCGTGGTCAGCGGGGCCTCGACCACCAGGTAGTAATTCCCCGCTGCGACGCCGCGCAGGCGCTTGCGGATATCGTTTCCCTTCAGGCACAGGAGCTCGGACCGGGCGTCGCATTGCGTGCTGAAGGCCATCGTGAAGGTTCCCCGTGCGCCTTTCAGCTCGAGCGCCAAGTCCGATTTCTCGAGCAGCTCGAGGGTGTAGACCGCGTCGGGATAGTGCAGTCCGCACGAGGTGGTGACGAAATCCTGAGCCCCCACGAGTGTGCCCAGCGTGGGCTGCGCATCCGGCTCGACCGGGCTCGCCGTCGCGCAGCTGTCTGCATCCGGTACAGCGGTTGCCTGCTCAGAAGTCAGATCCAGCGTGAAGTCTACTTCGCGATAGGCGGGGCCTTCGACGATCAGGGCGTACTCGCCCGGCTCGAGGGAATACAACTTGCCCAGCGCGGGTGCCCCGCGCACGCAACGCAGCGTAGTGGCCGAGTCGCCGCACCTCCGGCGCACGGCAAACGCCATCTGCTCCTTGCCCGCGCTGAACAGGCTCACGTTCACGTTCTGCTTCTGATCGAGGTGGAATCCGTAGGCGAGATCCGAGGCTCCAGCGAAACCGCACTCGAGCTCGTAATCGTCGCTCACATCCACGAAGTCGCCGCGCACTCGCTCACCCACACCGAGCAGGCTTGCCGTCCCGCAGGTAGCGTTGGGGGCGGCAGCGCTCGGAGCCGAGAGACGCACATCCACGACCACCTCTTGGGCGTGTTGGCTTGCCAGCAGCACGAAGTACCTGCCCGCCGCCAACGCCCGTGTGCGCAGCTGGGCCTGCGCCCCGGCTCGGCACTCGATCTCCGGCACGGTGTCGCTGCACCTCGATCGAAGCTCGATCGCCACCGCAGTGGGGTCTCCGTCGGCTTTGAGGCCTCGAGCCGTGACAGCGAGGTCGTGTTCGGCCTCCAGCGTCAGTGCCAGCACGACGTCAGGAGCGGAGAGAGCCACTTCCGTGCAGGACAGGGTGTAGTCCGATCGAGCACCGCGAAGGGCCACACTGAAGACGCCGTTCGCGTCGATGACCCGCGCGTCTTCGCAGCTATCGTGCGGCACGCCGCCGCACGCCGCCACTTCGTCGATCTTGCCGTCGCAGTCGTTGTCCACCGTGTCGCGGCAGATCTCATCGATCCGCGCCCCGCGCCTTGGATCGCGATCGTCGCAGTCTGTGCCACCGGGGCAGTGCCAGTCGGTCTCCCCATCACCGTCCTGATCCCGTGGTGCGTGCACGCAGGTTGCGTTCGCTTCGTCGCAGCTGTCGATCGTACACACGTCGTGGTCGTCGCAGCTGCGTACCTGGGCCGCCTGGCAGTCCTTGACAGGATCGCAATACTCGCTCCCGTTACAGTAAACACCATCGTCGCAGTGGGTCCGGTCGCTGAGGTGGACGCAGTAGCCTGGCCTGACACACAGGTCGCGCGTGCATTGCACATCGTCCTTGCAGTCGGCGGAGACCGAGCAGAGTGTGGCTCCAGGTGGGATGGGTACGGAGCCCCCGTCGGGTTTTGGGTTCGCAGGCAAGGGCGGCAGGGAAAACTGCGCTGTTTCTCCCTGACAGGCGGCACACAACCACAAGCCAAGCAACAGCACACAGCTGCCGCGGCGTGCTCGGCGGGAGCAACACAGCCAGCGGTGGTCGGAACCGGCGAAACGCATGAGTTGTTCTTTCGCGGGCCCTTAGCAGGGCCCACCGCGGATCGCGACTCCTCAACTACCAGGACGGCCGTTCGTTACAGCTTAGAGCACCAAACGTAGCGCGCCACGCAGCATGGTAAACGCGTCTGAGCAGAGTCTGCCCTTGCCGGAAGCACAGCTTCCGGGTTCGTTGCGCCGTTTTTGCAAGGCAACGACCCCGGCAAAGATCCGCCTCATGGCTGCCAAGGGTCTGGTGCCGGTCAGGGGCAGCGACCAGGTGACCCTTGTCGTGCAGCTGAGCGCCGATCCGGACGACGAGGTACGGCAGGCGGCCAGAGAGTCACTTGCGAGGCTGCCCGACAGTATACTGTGGAGCGCCTGCGAGGCCGAGCTTCATCCCGCCGTCCTGGACGCTCTGGCCCTGTTTCTTGCGCACAGCGAGCCCGTCCTGATGCGCGTCGTAGGCAATCCAGCGGTCTTGGATTCCACCCTCGAGCGCATCGCTGCTTTGGGCGGCGAGCATGTGTCCGAGCGCATCGCCACCAACGAGCAACGGCTGCTGGGAGCGCCACGTATTGTCGAGGCGCTGTACAAGAACCCAGCCACGCGCATGTCGACTGCCGACCGATTGCTGGAGCTCGCCGTTCGCAATGGCCTCGAGCTCCGCGGCATCCCCATGTTCGAACAGGCGGCGCAAGCCGTTCAGGGGCAGCTGATACCCGAGCCTAGCGAAGAGCCGCTTCCCACGGACGTCGCGTTTCAGGAGTCCCTGCAGCAGGACGACGATGACCCCGAAGCCATCGAACGGGACCGGGTGGACGGCAGCGAGTCGCTCAAGCAGAAATACCAACCGCTGGCCATGCGCATCGCGCAGATGTCGCTGACGGAAAAGCTGCGCCTGTCGTTCGTCGGCAACGCGGCGGCTCGGGCGTTATTGGTGCGGGACTGCAACAAGCAGGTGGCCATGTCCGCGTTGAGCTCCCCCAAGTTCACCGTGAAGGAGGCCCTGGAGGTGGCCCATAGCCGCGCGGTGGACGAATCGCTGCTGCGCTACATCGCCAACAAGCGAGACTGGCTCCGCAACGGCGAGCTGAAGCGCGCCCTCGTGTTCAATCCCAAGACACCCGTGGGGCTATCGTTGCGATTCCTGAGCCACATGCGCCTGAGCGATCTCAAGGCGCTGACCAAGAGCAGGAACGTTGCGGCCCAGATCAAGGCAGCCGCTTCGCAGTATCTGATGCGCCGCGAGCGGGCCGGCAGGGCGCACTAGCTACAGCTGGCTACATATTGGTGCAAAAAGTAGGGGAGGTTTTTCAATGATTTCGGCTTGCTCTGTCCGTGGTCCGAGCCGCGAGAGGTTAATACAGTGGAACGCCGGCTGCGCATCTGCCGCGGTCGTGAGCGGCCGCCTGCGCCTGATGGTTCAAGGCTTGCGCTAAAAAAGCGCGGACTTCGGCCGGCGACTTCGACAATTGGCCGAGATGGGGCTATACGACCGGTCGCGAAGTGGTAATCTCCGCAAGCCCGTCACGCAGGACCGATGTCGCAGCGCTGGCTCCACCGTGGTGCTGGTGTGGTGCGGCGCTCTGTGGAACAGCCACAGCCTCTTTTGGAACAGCCGCAAGGGCCGCGGATCGAGGGATAGCAGGTCAATCAAGCACATCGGAAAGTCTCGGCTCCATGTCGGCTAGGCTCATATGCTGATCGGGCAGAGACATCCGTACGGCTAGGCAAGTGCATAAAGAGAACGAGCATCTGGATTTGGTACCCGGCAGGAGACAGGATGAGTAACCTTAAAACGGTCTGCCAAGCGATCTTGGTAGCGAGCTTGGTTTGTTCCACCTTTGGGTTTAGCGCGACGGGCTGCAGCAGCGGCGATGGGGGTACGCGTATCGGTGGCCGTTCTGGGACCCGCGGTAGCAGCGGCACGCGAGGCGGAGGCGGAGCGGGCGTTCAAGGCGGAGCGGGCGGCGGCGTCAATCCCGGTGGCGGTGTCGGTGGTGGCGTCGGTCCCGGTGGCGCCGGCGGTATTGGCACGGGTGGCATCGGCGTGGGGGGCATGGGCGGCATCGGCGTGGGTGGCCGTGCCGGCTCCGTGGGTGTCGCGGGCACTCTGGGTCCTGACGCAGGGGATGCCTCCATGGACGCTTCGGACGCCTCGGACGCTGCCGACGGCTCGGCGGAGGGCGGGGGCAATAGCAAATAGCCCTCAATCGCGAGTTTCCGATGGCTTGAAGCGAGCGCAGCGGTCGACCCGGATCGGCCGCGTTGCTCGCGCGCGCCAGGTCCAAGCGAATTTTTTCGCCAATGCGGCGAGTGTACGCGCACGAACAGCGTTTCTGGTACGCTCGGCTCGGGGCGCGCGCTCCTGACGATGCGCCTCCAATCCACCTTACACCCAGGCGCAGCCTGGCTTGGAGCGTAATCGCATGCACTTGCGCGACGAAGACACCCTGAACAAGTGGCCGCGGAACGCGCCCAAATCGGCGCGTCCATACCTGCTTGGATCGAGCTGCGTGTTGACAGTCGCGCTCGCGTGTGTGGGCTGCAGCTGCGGCGATGACGAAACCGGCGGCGCGCCGGGCGACTCGGGGGCTGGACTTGTGGACGCGTCGACGGACGCCGGCATGGGTTCGGACGGCGCTACCGTTCAGCAGGACGCGGGCATGTCGGATTCGTCCGCCGCGTCTTGCGAGGTTGTTCGGGGCGTCACCGTGGGTGGCCGCTGCAGTGGTACTTGCGCCAACAGATTGAGCTGCGAGCCGTTTACAAGGCTCACCACAGGCGTGATCGACTTGGGCGGAGCGCCTCCCGGGATGGGCGGCGACGGGGGGGTGCCGGACGCCGCCGGCGTGGACGCCATGGCGCCCGACGCGGGGCCGATGATCCCGGCGTGTGGTGAGCCGGTACCCGCCGAGACCGGATTCGAGTTCCCCGTGTTTCAGGGGGGGTTGTGTACGCAAGAGTGCAATCCTGACAACAGCGACGCATGCGGGCCCTGTGCGGTGTGCACCAACCTCTTCCTGCTGGGGTCCGAGCCCCTTGGAACACGCGACAGCCGGTGCCGTCCCGTCTGCACCCCCTCTCTGACAGGGCGTGGCGGATGTCCCGAAGGCTACGCGTGCTCGATCTACGGCGTGTGCTTGAACGCCTGTACCCAAGGCTCGAACGCGTGCAAGATTACGGGCAGGGATCTGGATCGGGACGGCCGGGCCGAGCTCGTGCTCGACCCCAGCCTGCCGTCGATTTGCGACTCTGCAACCGGACTGTGCTCCACACCCATGGCCAAGCCGGGCGATCCCTGTCAAGCGGACTCGGAGTGCGCGCCCTACTCGCTGTGCATGGTGGATCGCGAGGGTCAAGGCCGCTGCGTGTCCGGCGGCTGCCACGAGGAGCTAGGGCTTGCGTGCGCGCCGGGCGAGATCTGCGATCAGCGCTTGCACCCCGCCGGTATCTGTCTCAAGGAGTGCACCCTGGGCGCCGAGGCCATGAGCCTGCAGCTGGGGGTGGGCGGCCACGGCCAGGGCTGTGCCGCCTCCGAGGCGTGCCGCTGGACGGCGGCGGGTGACCCGTCGATGCCCTTGCTCGCGGCTCGCCATGGGAGCTGCCAACCCGCCAACTACAACGACGTGCAAGCCCCAAACATCGGCGCTCCTTGCACACAGGACTCCGAGTGCTACTCGCCCTACGGCTTGGGCGTGTGCTGGTTCCGCTCGCCGCGCGTGGCTCAGAGCGGCTATTGCGCGGTCATCGACTGCGCGTCAGGCAACTCGATCGATGGCATCCTGCCAGGCCTGGCAGCGGACAGGCCTGTCTGCCCCGAGAGCGATGGCCTGTGCGTCGTGCGGGCCAATAGGGATAACGAGCCGATCGGGACCATCTGCCTAAAGACGTGTGCCGATCCCAGCGACTGCCTCGCAGGGTACGGCTGCGTGCAGCTTTCTTCCGAACCGAGCCCTAAACTCTGCTTGCTGGAGTGCAATTCCGATGCGGATTGTCACATGGGAGCCAGCTGCCTCAACCCCGACGGCAACCCCTGTGCCCGCAACGACCCGCATTGCAGCTGCAGCGACCTGGCTCCACGCTGCCGTTGACCCGCAACGAAGTCCTGGTCAGCGATCTGTGAATCGGTTCAGTTCTACGCTGCTCGGGTCCTCGAGCCGCAAGGGGCCGTCCGGTACAGAATCCAGTCGCAGGCTGCCGTTGGCGTTGGTGCGAGCCACGAGCACGGATGCGTCCCACAGCTGTACGGCAACAAGACGGTTTCGAAGCAGCCGCTCGCTGTCGGCGGCGTACGCGTGTGCATAGAGCTCCTGGTCCCCGGCGGGTGCTTCCGGGCTGGCACAAAGCCTGGCCAAGTAGGGCTGCACCACCTTGCGGCTGCACGCGAGTAGTGCACGAGCCAGATGGACTCGCCGAGACGCTGCAGTTTGCGGATCGCGCAACAGCGCCTGGATCCAACGACTGGCCGCGGCCCGCACGAGGTGGCTGTGCCCCGTGGCGAGCCAGTACTCGGGTCCGCGCTCAGGTCCGCAGGAGCCGGCGCCTAGCGCCGCGAGTGCGACAAGCAAGTTCGCCGTCACGTACGGTTCGCGCTTGCGGGTGAGAGCGCACAGATGGGTCTTGAAGCTTGGGGGCGTCCGAACGCCCTTCGCCATCATGCGGGCAACGGCGAAGGCTGCCGCCGCGTTGGCCGGCCAGGCGCCACGGTCGATTACGCGTAGCAGGTGGCGCGCATCGTTTCCATTGCCGTGCTGGCCAAGCGCTGCAGCCGCGGCTGCAGCCGCAGCGGTACCGTCGTTGGCCAGGACGAAGCGCAGCGCCTGCAGCGCGTCAGGGGTCCCGAAGCGGCCGAGCGCATAGGTGGCGCTTGCACGCCTGTGGGAGGAAGGATGATCGAGCAGCCCACCAAGGGATCTGGCAGCCTGCGGAACCCGCCATTGTGCCAGCGCTTCGATCGCAGCTGCGGCGAGATGGGAGTCCGAGCCGCGAGCGATCGCTTCCAGCAGTGTGTGCGTCCGATTCGCAGTGCTCCGATCGAGTGTGACGCCATGACGGCGCAGCGTTCCGGCCAGTGCCGTGATCAGCGCTCGTGAGATCACTGCAGGCTCGCCCTGCGCCGGCCGCCGCAGCGGCAAGTTCGCTTCCTGCCGCAGGGAACGGGCAAGGCGGTGGGTTAGCGGTTCGATTAGCTCGGCCGGTGCCGAGTTCGCGAGCGCACGTGCGGCGGCCGAGCGCGCGGACGCTCGGGGCACAGCCAGCAGCTCGGCAAGCGCTGCCGTACTGGCTCGGTTTCCGGCCAGCCTGCCCAGGCCCAAGATTGCGGAGAGCCGCACCGAGTCGTCGCTGCTCGAAAGCAGTCCCGTCAGGGGATCGGCCGCAGCCTGGCCCCGTGCGAGCCCCAGCAGAGAAGCCAGCTTGCCTTGGTGCTCGATCGGAGCCCGTTCGAGCGCTTCGAGCAAAGGTGGGGTGAGCCCCTCGTCGTGTCCGGCCCGCTCGAAGTACAGCTCGAGGGCTTCGATCAGGGCCGCCAATTCATCCGGCTGCAGGTCGTTCAGCTTGCGCGCCAGCACCCTCGATGCCTGCGGAGCACCGGTCACGGCAAGGGCCTGGAGCAATTCCCGGCCTGGGGTGACGGCCTTGGCGAGCGCACGCTCGAGCGAGTCCGCGGACGCATGCGTGCGTGTGACGTTCGAGATACGCAGCAGGCAGCGAGCCGCCGCGGCTGAGGCGGCGGCTTGCCCGGCCCGTGCCGCGTCTAAGGCCGCCTCACCCAGCGCACGAACGATACGCTCCACGTCGGCTCCTCGACCCAACGCCTGCAGGCCCCAGACGCGCTGGACAACCGCTTCAGCGGCCGCAGCCCCCAAACGGGGATCGCCAAGGTGCGCGAGCAACAGCCCCAAAGCCTCATCGCCCGCGACACTGCCCATGGCCGCAAGCGCAGCCTGTCCGATACGGGGGTCAGAGCCTGGCAGCACTCCCTTCAGCGCTGCCACGATCCTGCTGTGCAACGCGAGCGTATCGCTCTGGCATCCTGCCTCGCGCAGGCTCCTGGCGGCCGACCCCCGGCCGCTCCCGCTCCCGCCCAACCCGGGTTGAGCCAAGTACCAGTGTGGGGAGCCGAACCCCCGTTCCTTCCCGCTCGACCCGGGTTGCCTCCTGCTCGACCCGGGTTGAATCAAGTTGGGTTGAATCAAGTTGGCCAGGAGTGCGGCGCGTGTCTCCCCTGACCCGGGTTGCGGCAAGCTCAACCCGGGTCGCCGGGGTACAACGCTGGTCTCTGCGCCCGCGCGATCCAGGGGGAGCCACCGGGGTGCGGACCCTGCTGCGGCTGCAGTTGCCGATCCGGGCTGAAGTGACTCCGGTTCGAGCAACAACCGGAGTTGTGAATAGATTCGCTGGCGATACTTTCCTTGGCAATGCGTCGATCCTGAGCCATGCTCTTCCGAGCTGGCAACAGCGCCGAGTGCCGCTATAGCCGCGAGGGCAACCTCGGTTACCCGGTCTCGACTGCCCATGGCCAGGTTGGGCACGGCGCGCGGGTCAGCGAGCTTGCCTAGCGCCCTGTAGGCGCTGGTTCGCACCTGTGCGTTGTGGTCGGCGGCGCTGGCTGCAAGGGCGACTACAGCACGTCGGTCCCCCAGCTCGCCGAGGTGCCGAGCAACGGACGCCCTCACGGCCGGCGCGGGGTCGTTCAACTTGCCCAGCAGAGGGATCACCACCGAAGCCCGCTTGGTTTCGGCCAGCGCAGCGACCGCGGCCATGCGCATGCGTTCGTCCGCATCATGAAGGATTCGTATCATACTGGACAGGGAACCCGGTTGCCCCATGCGAAACAGGGCCCTGGAAGCTTCCAGCCTGCTTCGAGGTTCGCTGACCTTGAGCCAGTCACGCAGGGTCGGTGCCAGCTGCCGAATTCGGAGGTGACCCGCGGTGCGGGCTGCTTGAAGGCGCACGCCAAGGTCCGCGTCGGCTAGCGCAGTGCCGAGAAGGTCGGGCAGTCGCTCGCTACCGTGGTACTGCGACAGTAGCTGGACGGCCATCCGGCGCTGCTCGATATCCTCCGAGCGGAGTTGGGTCGCCAGGGTCGATATCGCGCCCGGCCACTCGAACCCCATGCATAGCGCGCTCAGCACCAGGACACAGGCCGGGCACCTGCGCCGAATGGGCTGGCAGTCGCGAAGCATCGACATAGTGTCAGTGAGTTGCTAATGCGGGCGGCAACGCGCGCCACGGGCGGCACTGGCAGCCATGGGACGGAACCGTGGTTGCGCGACTCCGCCCCAAGGTACACTGGCTTGTCGCCGGCGTGGTGAGGGCTCCGCTGCAGATGAAGAGATACGTGCTTCAGACCTTCGGCTGTCAGATGAATGTCCACGATTCGGACCGAATCGCGGACGTGCTGAGCCGGCATGGCTACTCGATTACCGACGAACCCACGCTGGCCGACGCGCTGGTTATCAATAGCTGCTCGGTGCGAGAGAAGGCCGAGCACAAGCTCGTGAGCCTCGTGGGCGCCCTGCGCCTCCTCAAGGAGCAACGCCCCGATCTGGTGATCGCCGTGGCGGGCTGCATGGCGCAGCACGCCGGCCGGGCCTTGCTCCGGCGCGTGCCGTTGGTGGACGTGCTGATCGGCCCTGACAACATTGCAGAGCTTCCCGGTCTGCTGGACGCAGCCCGGCGCGGCGCTGGCCCGCAAGTGCGGACCGAGCTCGACCTGGCGGCGCCGCAGTTCCTGTGCGCGCCTACGGATGGCCTGCGTGCGGGGGCCAGTGCTTTCGTTACCGTGATGAAGGGTTGCGACGAGCGCTGCAGTTTCTGCATCGTGCCTTACACGCGCGGTTCCGAACGCTACCGGCCCGCGCGAGACATCGTGGCGGAGGTGCGCGCGCTCGTTGCAGCTGGGGTACGCGAGATCGTGCTGCTGGGGCAAACCGTCAATTCGTGGTTCGAGCCGGGGACGGTCCGGCGGAGGGGTAGCTCGCAGTTCGCCGAGCTGCTTCGGCGAATCGCGCACGAGGTGCCTGAGCTGTTGCGCCTGCGCTACACGTCGCCCCATCCCCGCCACCTGACTTCCTCGCTGATCGAGGCGCATGCTACGCTCGACGTGCTCCCTTGGCACGTACATCTGCCCGTACAGTCGGGATCCGACCGCGTGCTCAAGCGCATGATACGCCGGTATCGACGGGACACGTTCATCGAGCGCGCTCGAGCGCTATGCGCGGCCCGGTCGGGGTTCACCCTCTCGACAGATGTCATCGTCGGTTTTCCCGGCGAAACGGAGCAGGACTTCCAACAAACACTGTCGCTTGTGCGTGAAGTCGGTTTCGTTTCGGCGTTCGCCTTCAAGTACTCGCCACGCCCGCACACTTCGGCCCTCGCCCTGGCGGATGACGTCCCCGAGGCGGTCAAGGACGAGCGGCTGCAGCGCGTGCTCGCGCTGGTGGAAAAGCAGCAACAGGCCCACTTGCGCTCGCTGGTGGGCACGCGCACGCAGGTCCTGATCGAGGGCCCTGGTCGCGGGGATTCCACTCGTTTCAAGGGCCGCAGCCATCGTCACGAGATCGTGCATGTGGCCGTCCAGGCCCCCTCGGGCGGGCTCGTCGGGCGCCTCCTCGAGGTGGAGATCTGCCAGGCGCACCGTCACTCCGTTTCGGCCATGGCCTGCGATGCCCGCGAGGGGTTGCGGCAGGCCGCAGCGCGGGCGCGCCGCCACGACGCAACTCGCCGGGGTGGCTCCCTGCACCTACCGGTGTTTAGCGCGTGACCCGTTCCGACGTTGTGGCGCAACGTCAGCCGCTGCGGCTTGCCCTGGCTTGGGGTCCGGCCCTCCTCTATACCGTTGCCATCTGGATCGCCTCGTCGCTGCCGCACCTTCAGGTGCCGCTGGACCGCGTCCCCTGGCGCGACAAAGGCGTCCATTTCGTGGAGTATGCCGTGCTGGGCGCGCTCGTGGTTCGGGGCGCCCTTCGCACGTGGCCGCTTGTCTCGCGCGTCCGCCTGCTGTTGCTCTCGTGGACGGCGACTGCAATCTGGGGCCTGATCGATGAGATCCACCAGGCCTTCGTGCCTGGCCGGCTCGCGGACGTAGCAGACGTTGTTGCCGACGTGCTCGGCGGCGTCGCCGGCGTCGCTGTTGCCGGCCTGCTGTCTTGGCTGGCTGCCCGACGCAGTCCCCGCACGCATGAAGCATGACGGGCGCCGTGAAAGGGCCCGGCGCGACCACGACTCTGGGGCCCGCGGAAGAATAACTCATCCATTTCGCCGGTTCTGACCACCGCTGGCTATGTTGTTCCTGCTCGAAGTATCCCCACTGCCGACCAGCTCCTGCTTCACGGTGTCGATCGGCTTGGCTTGTCTGACGATCGTGCAGCCTGCGGTGGTGACGGCGCAGGATACGGGCCCGGAGACCGACACAGACGCCACGGAGGAGCGTGCTTTGGCCAAAGGACGTGCTGCCAGGCCGAGCGAGCCCGCGCCGCCTGCCGGGGACGAGGCGGCGACCGAGGAGATCATGGTCCGGGGCATTCGGGGCAGCCTGAGACGGTCGATGGATGTCAAGCGTCAGGCTGGTTCGATCGTCGACGCCATCGCCGCGGAGGACCTCGGGAAGTTTCCGGAGCAGAACGTGGCCGAGTCGCTGCAGCGCATTGCG
>JAKSBK010000241.1 GCA_022361155.1 Pseudomonadota bacterium | reverse complement strand
CAACAACACATCCAGGTTGTTCAGGAGCGCTCCACCTCCGGTTAGCACAACGCCTTTGTCCACGATGTCAGCGGACAGCTCAGGTGGGGTGCGCTCCAAGGCGAGCAGCACTGCCTCGACGATGCTGTTGATAGGCTCAGCCAGTGCCTCGCGTACCGCGTCGCTGGTAACGGTCACAGTCTTGGGTACACCCGCCACTAGGTCGCGTCCCTTCACCTCCATGCTTTCGACCTCGCCGTCGGAGTATGCATTGCCCACCGAGCACTTGACCCGTTCCGCGGACTGCTCCCCGATGAGCAGGTTGTACTTGCGTTTCATGTAGGCGATGATGCCTTCGTCCATCTTGTCGCCGCCCACGCGCACGGAGTGCGCATACACGATCCCCGCCAGCGAAATGACGGCGACCTCGGTCGTACCGCCTCCGATGTCGACGATCATGTTGCCGCTGGGCTCGGTGATGGGAAGGCCGGCACCGATGGCCGCGGCCATGGGTTCTTCGATCAAATAGACTTCTCTCGAACCGGCGCTCTCGGCGCTCTCCTTGACGGCGCGCTTCTCGACCTCGGTGATACCAAAAGGGACGCAGATGATGATGCGGGGCTTCACCAGGCGCCGGTGGCTGTGTGCCCGCGAGATGAAGTAGCGCAACATGGCTTCGGTGATCTCGAAGTCCGCGATCACGCCGTTGCGCAGTGGACGGACGGCCTCGATTGTGCCAGGCGTCCGGCCGATCATCTCTTTGCCCTCGCGACCGACCGCCAGCACCTTGCGGCTTCCGCGGCCGTCACGCTGGACCGCAACCACGGACGGCTCACACGAGACGATGCCGCGCCCCCGGACGTAGACGAGCGTAGTGGCCGTGCCTAGATCGATCGCCAAATCGTTGGAGAACAGGCCGCCGAGCCACTCCATGGCACCCATGATACCTCGTGCCGGTCGTTGGGGCGCGCATAAAAACGCCGAGAGCTAAGCATCCGGAATTACGCCGACTTTCGACGCAAGCCGCGCAGAGCGGGATTACCTAACAGATCCATCGGGCCCCTTCAAGGGGCAGCCGGTCGCGCGGGGCCGCTGCCCCGAGCTACCCCGGGTAGATGGGTGACAAGCGGCTAGCTGGTGCAGCACCGGGGAGCTTCGCCCGGGAAGATTCGCTCTTGATACAGCAGCTTCACGGCCCTATCAGCCGCGGTCGGACAGGGGCTTGAACTGCCGCTCCCCCTCACCCAGGTAGATCTGACGCGGACGCGCGATGCGTTGCTCGCTGTCCTTGAGCAGTTCCTCCCACTGGGCCAGCCAGCCAGCGGTGCGGCCCACGGCAAACAGCACGGGGAACAGATCCACGGGCAGGCCCATGGACTGGTAGATGATGCCCGAATAGAAATCGACGTTCGGGTAGAGCTTGCGCTTGACGAAGTATTCGTCCTCGAGCGCGATCCTCTCGAGCTCCAGGGCGATGTCGATCAACGGGTTCTTGCCCAGCGCGTCGAATACCTCGTAGGCGAGGCGCTTGATCACGGTGGCGCGAGGATCGTAGTTCTTGTAGACGCGGTGGCCAAAGCCCATCAGCCGCCGCTCGCCACCCTTGCAGCCCTCGATGAAGCTCGGGATGTTGTCGACGGAGCCTATCTCGGTAAGCATGCGCACCACAGCTTCGTTGGCGCCACCGTGCAGGGGGCCATACAGCGCGGCCGCGGCGGCCGCCACGCTGCAATAAGGATCGGTGAGCGCCGACCCCACCGAACGCATCGCATTCGCAGAGCAGTTTTGCTCGTGATCCGCATGCAGAATGAACAGCACGTCGAGTGCGTGCTCCACGGCATCGGTGAGCTTCGCACCCTGCTCGGTATCCTTGAACATCATGTTCAGGTAGTTGCCGCTGTAGCCGCGAGCGGCGTCCGGATAGACATAGGGCAGGCCACGGCTGTGGCGAAAAGCGTAGGCCGCCAGCGTGGGCACCTTGGCCAAGAGTCTATACATGTGCTCGCGTCGAATCGCATCGTCGTGCACCTGCTTGGAGTCTGGGTAGATCGTGGACAGCGCGGCCAGCGAGCTCACGAGCACCCCCATCAAGTGCGCATCGTTGGGGTGAGCGTCGATGACTTTGCGCACGCTCTCGTGCACGCCGACATGCTTCATCACGTTGGCGCTGAACGCGTCGAGCTGCTGCTTGTTGGGAAGCTCGCCTTCGAACAGCAGGTAGGAGCTTTCGAGGAAGTTCGAGCCTTCTGCAAGCTGCGCGATCGGGTAGCCCCGGTAGCGCAGAATGCCTTTTTCGCCGTCGATCAGCGTGATGCGGCTCTTGCAGGATGCAGTGTTGACGAATGCGGGGTCGTACGCCATCAAGCCGAAATCGTCTTCCGACGACTTGATTTGCCGGAGATCCATGGCCCGAACGGTTCCGTCTTTGATCTCCAACTCGTAGGTCTTGGCCGTTCGATTATCCGTGACAGTCAGTGAGCTCTTCGACATGGCCGACGCATCCTTTCTTGCGCTGTGCAAACTTGGCGGCAAACTTGGCGGTAATCTTGGCGCGCAGCTCCTACCTGTGCGCGCGCACGTAGCGTCACCTTGCGTTACGCCACGGAGCCCGGCATGAACTGCTGGCCGCGACAGCGAGGGTGCGATTATACAAGAAACTCCCTGTCTTGCTAGTGTCCTGCGCCCCCGATTTCGTACATAAGCCTGCGAGCGATTGGGGTCGCTCGGGCCGGCGAATCGACGCCGACAGCGCTACCCGATCGTGACCGTCGCCAAGCTTGACAGTGCTCAGCCCCTCGTCTATCTGCAACTTCCCTCGCAGAGTCCACGCCCAACATCGCGGAAGTGGCGGAACTGGCAGACGCGCAGGATTCAGGTTCCTGTGGGGTAACACCCGTGGAGGTTCGAGTCCTCTCTTCCGCACCAGTGATTCCTGGGGATCGGACGGCAGGCCGATCGAGGGGCACCGCATCCGCCCCCTTCAAGCGGCCCGGAGCAATGCTTCGAAGCGTACCGCGTCCCCGATCTCTCGCTCATCCACGGCGAAGTCGGCGGCCGAATCGCGGGTAGAATCGCCGGCGAGGAAACGGTCGGCGACGGCTGCCGTTTCGATGTTGGCGGAGGCGAGGCAGAGGCTGCCCGAAGTGACGCCCTGGGTCGATGAGGATCGAGCGATGATGGCCGTTTCAACCGGTCCGCCGGGTCTGCTGCAAAAGCGGTTGTAGGCGAGCGCGTGACCGTCTTCGATCGTCCGGCCTCCGAGCGCCTCGGCCATCACGTTTCCGGGCACGGCAAGGGTAAGGGCAAGGGCAGGAAGAGCACCCCGGGATGGTCGAGCCTTGTCGAGTCTCACGGCCAGAGGTGGTGGGTGCCGCAGCAACTCGGCCGTCGATCCCCCGACGTCGGCGTGATATGCACTGGCTCGTGAACAAGGTCATCGAGCAGTTGCTGCGAGAGCACCGCCCCGGTCAGGGTGGACCCATCAAGCGCCTTGAGCGTCGGGTCAACATAACATCGCCACTTCGATTTCGATCCATCCCGTCCAGATGAACGAACGCTGGCAGGACGCGCTTACGCAGCGTGTCAAGGCACTCGCGCGGCTCGCGCCGTTGCAACAGGTCGAAGCCGACAAAGGGCGCCGGATACTGCCCCTGGAACGCGCCGACGTGAGAGCGCTCGCTCTGCGCGTGCTCGATGTGATCATCGAGGAGATGGGCCTGGGACAGGGCGCGGCCCGGGAGCTGGTGCAGGCGGCGCTCGAGCCCATGGTACGAACGATGCTGGACAACGAGCAGGACGCGGCGCCGGTCGTAGAGCTGGTGCTCGCCGGCATGCTCAACGAGCGGGAGCGGCGCCGCGCCTTCACCGCCGTCTACTACGACTGGAGCGCGCCCAAAGCCACGCCACGCGAGCTGTCCTGGCACCTGATTCGCGAGCTCGAGCTGCCCGATGGCAGCTACGTGCTGGCCGCCAGCACCGAGGGCATCAACGTCTACACCGGCATGCTCGAGTTCGATGTGCAGGACGCGCAGGTGGCAGAGGAAGCCGTGCTGCAGGCGCAAATACGCCGCGGGCGCATCGAGGACGCGGTGCGCACGGCACGCAACGCACGCCTGCGCAGCATCGAATACCACCAAACGCTGCAGCGGGTGCTGCGTTTGGTGCAACGCGACGTGCGCCAGGTGCGCTGGGTGGACGAGGTCTTGCACACGCTGCAAGAGGCACGCGTGCATCTGGGCGACCGACTTCAGGTAGAGCGTGAGCTGTTGGCCATGCTCGCTGCGCGCGTGGACTCGGCGTCCACCGAGGACGCTCCGCGCATTGCCGAACTGCGCGATGCGCTGGAAGATTGCCAGGGCCGACACGTGGGCTTGCACCGGGAAGTGCTGCAGGCGAACCAGACCTTCCTGGCGGAGCAGGAGCGGCAGCTATTCCGTCCCCAAACCGTGCTGCGGCTGCCCGATTTGGAGGCGGAGGTCTTGCAGGCGGCCCTCGAGGCTCCAGCCGCAGCGCTCGCGAACCAGCTGGAGCCCTTGGTGACCGCGTTCTTTCCTCCGAGCGCGCGCCCGGTCGCCTACTTGCCGCAATGGGTCGACCGGCTGCTTCAACCACCGCGCGCGGCCGCCGGCCCGCACGTCTTCGAGGAGCACAGGCTCGAGGAGCTGCCGAGCGGACGCCCCTACTTCTCGGATGAGGACCACCGCCGTGTGGAGGCACTGCTGGCCGAGCTGGGCTCACGTGCGCGCACGCTAAGCAGCTTGCTGTCGGAACTGCGCCGGCGTGGAGGGGCCCAACGCGCGGAGCTGCTGCTGGTGATGCGTGCGCTGCACGGTTTCGAGCCGTCCGCAGGCTCGCCCCTGCGCGCGTGCGCGGCGGGCCGCCTCGCGGACCCGCACTTTGGCGGCCACGAACTCTCGCTGACCCGCGCGCGGGGCGAACATGACGTAGCTGTACAGGCTCCAGGAAGTCGTCGCCGAAGCAAAGACCCCGGTGACCGGACACGACATGACTGAACGAGATGGCTCGACAGACCTCGGCGTGCTTCTTCGCTGCGCGCTCGATCCGCAGCGACGTCCCAGCCAGGACGAGACGTACCGCCGCCTGCTGAGTCGCTTGCGCAGCGAAGAACGTTTCGCACATGGCTTCGACGACCTGCTCGAGGGGTTGGGGCTGTGGCGCCTTTGCACCGACGACTATGGCGTGCAGCTCGGCTGCCGCGCCGACAGCCCGTTCGCGCTGCGTTTGTCGCAGTTTCGCCCCAATCTCAAACGCGAGGAGCGTATGCTCTATGGCCTTGTCCTGCTGGCGACCGCGGCCTGGTGCTGGCCTCGCGCCGCCGAGCTCGACGAATGGGGCGAGGGCATCCGGCGGCTGTCCGTCAATCAACTCACCGACTACCTGCAGCAGCTTTGCCTGCGCTTGGAGAGCCGCGCCGGCGCAGACCCGGAGGCCGACCATCCGGAGCTGCGTGAAGCCTGGCGCGAGGTGCTGCGCCGGGCCGGCTCCAAGCCAAGCGCGGGCGGCCGGCGCGCCCCAACCACATTGAGCGGCGCGGTCGCGTTCGCGCTCAGGAAGCTCGCCGACGCGGGACTGTTGCGCAGCGACGGAGAAGAGAGCTACCGCACGACGCGCGCTCTGCGTGTGCAGTTGCGGGAGCTCGCTGCCAACGAGGCCTTTAAGCTGGTTCGCGCCGCTTCGCCGAACGAGGGCGAGTAGGACGCCAGGCATGCCGCATCTGCGCCGCATCCACTTCGCCTCGGCCGGCTATCCTGACGCACGCCTGGATCCGCTGACGCTCGATTTGCGCGACGCCGATGCGCGGCGAGCGAGCGACTCCGTGCTGTGGCTGCGCAACGGTGGCGGTAAGTCTTCGGTGCTCAATCTGCTCTTCAGCTGCTTTCGACCGAGCCAAGCCGAGTTCCTGGGCCGGCACGTGGAGGGCCAGCGGCGGCGCTTGACCGACTACGTGAAGGCGACCGACCTGGCGTGCGTAGCCACCGAGTGGGAGGTCGGACAGCCCGATCTGCTAGGCACACAGCCGCTTCGGGTGATTGGACAGGCCCTGGCCTGGCGCGGGCAACAACGCTCCGCGGACGCTTCTCGCCTGCAGCGGATATTCTTCAGCTTTGTTGCAGACGACGACTTGAGTTTCGAGCACTTGCCCACGCCGGGGCTCGGCGAGCCCGTGAATACGCTCGAGGCCTTTCGCGAGTGGCTGCGAGAACGGCAACGGGAGCAACCCGCCCGCGAAGTCGTGGTCGAAGACCAACAACGGCGCTGGGAACGCCACCTGGCCGACTTGCGGATCGACTCAGAGCTGTTCGGCTACCAGCTCAAGATGAACCGGCGCGAAGGTGCTGCAGACGAGTTGTTCAAGTTTGCTTCCGCGCGCCAGTTCACAGACTTCGTGCTCGAGCTTGTCCTCGATCCGACGCAGGCCAATGCGGTCAGCGCCAACGTGGAGGGGCTGCGCGACAAGCTCGCGCGACGGCCTGCGCTCGCGCAAGAACGGCGGTTCTCTGTGGCGACGCGCGAGCAGCTCGGCCCCTTGCGCGAGGCGATCGCCGCCGCGGACACGGCGCGCGCCGAGCTCGCGCGACGGGATGCGGAGGCGGGCTCGTTGCTGGGCGCGCTAAAGCATGCGTCGCAGGCACAAACCGCGATCGCGACCGAGCGCGCACGCGATCAGAGCGCAGCCGAGGAACAGGCGCGCGAAGCCAGCAACAGGCAGCGTAAACACGCGCGCTGGGCCGAAGGCCTGGAACGCCGGGCACTGGAGCTCGCGCGGGGCGAAGCCAAGGCCGAGCGCGACCGATGCTCGGCAGCATTGCGCGAGGTGGAAGGCCGAAGGGCGCGCGCCCTGGCGTGCGAGCCGTTGCGAGAGCTACGCGCGGCCGAACACAGCATGCAGGAAACGCGCGAACGCCTTGCCAAGAACCGCGAGCAAGCCGAGCCGGAGCGCCAGCGGCTGTGCGCAGCGGGCGACGCGCTCCACAATGCGCTCGGAGCCGAAGACGAGCGGCTCAAAGGCAAGCACGAACACCTGCGGGCCAAACTCGACGCCACCGAACATGCTCTTGCCCAGGCTCAAGCAATGCGCGACGCCGCGTTGGGCCAAGCTGCTCGCGCCAAGACGAGAGCAGAGCACCTGTCCCAGCAGCTGCGACAGCGCGACGAAGAGCGCGATGCGCTGGTCCGGCGCGGCGACATCACGCTGCGCGAGCCGCCCGAGGCGGCCAACCGCCGCTGGCGGGCCGAGCAGCAAGAGCTTGCCGACGACTGCGAGGGCCACCGCGAAGCGGTGACCAGGGCGCGGGCGCTCGAGATCGAAGCTCAGGAGCGCCTGCGCGTGCTGGCGGCGCAGCTGGCCGAACGCAAGACCCAGCACAGACAGGTCCAAGAGCAGCTGGAGCAGGCGCTCATGTCGCGAGAGCGCATTGAAACGCTGCCCGCGATCACGGAGCTCGAAGAGTGCGATCGCGCCGATGTCTTCGCACAGGGCCTGGCACGCCGCTTGGCGTCCGCCTCCCAAGCCGCGGACGAAGCGCGCCTGCGCTTACGCGTAGACGACGCCGAAGACGCCCGCGCCGAGGAGAGCCTGCGCGAACGTGGTCTGATGCCGGCCGCGCTCGATGTCGAGCGGATCGTCACCACGCTGCGCAAGACCGGCATTTCCGCACACAGCGCGTGGGAATACCTGGCTGACAACCTCAACGACGTAGCTGCGAAGCGGGCGCTCATCGCCCGAGACCCGGCCCGCTTCGGAGGCGTGTTCGTGTTGCAGCAAGATTTCGCGGCCGCGTGCCAGCACCCACTTGGCGAACACCTGCGTTCCGCGGTCGTCGTTTCGGTAGCCAGCTTGGACCCTCCAGAAGGCCGAGCGCGACCGGACTCGAGCCCGCAAGTCGACTCCGGGCCTGACTCCGGGCCGGATGCGGCCACGGACGAGAGGTTCACGGTGGGCCCCGAGCAAGCGGGGGGGTTCGATCATGGAGCCGCCGTTCACGAGCGAGAGCAGCTGGGCCGGCGGCGCGAAAGCCGTGCACGTCAGTCCGACACGGCGCTCGCTCGGGCCCACGCGTTGCGCGACGCAGCAGGCGAGGTGGAGCGCTTCACAAAGCAGTGGAGCGCAGCGCGGTTGGTGGAGGCGCGCGAGGCGGAACACGCCCTGCGCGAGGAGGTCGCGATCCTCGAGCGCCAGGGCGGCGAGTCGCAAGCTCAGCTCGAGAGCGTACGGGCGATGATCCAACAATCCGAGCAGGGCCTGATGACTGCAACCGAGCGCCTGCGGGAAACCGAACAACGTCTCGAGCGGATCGCGAGCTTCATCGAGCGCTGGGAGCAGCGCGTCGCCGCCCTACGCAGCGGGCTCGACGCGGCTCGCGCCGAAGCGGCGACCGCGGAACGGGACGCACAGCGCTGCGCCGAGGCGATCGCTGGCGCCGGGTTCGAGCGCGACGCCCTTCAGCGTCAGCTGGCGGACAACGAGCGCCTGCAAGCGCAGATACACGCCCAACAGCAGGAGGTCGGCTACACCGGGGCCGAAGAACCCGAACCTGGGCTGGCAGACGAAGCGCTCAGCGAGCTGCGCGAGCGCTACCAGCGACGCCGGCAACATTTCGAGGAGCACCACTCGGACCAGCGTCTGCTCGGTGAGCTCACGCAACTCGAGTACCGGAGGAAAGACGCCGAAACGCGTTTCGCACGAGCCGCAACCGGTCTGCTTCGCGAGGACATCGAGCATTTCGACGCGCTCGTGGGCGAAGACCTGGCCGACCACCTGGCCGAGACCCAAGCAGCGCTGGCGCACGCGACACACGCCCGCGCGGAGGCCGCGGTAAAGCTGCAGGCCGCCGAGCAGACGTTCGCTGAAGCGCTGCACCGGCGGCGCGCGGCCGCGGACCTGCCGAAGGGGCCTGCGCCTGCCACAGCCAGGGATGCGCGCGAGCAGGCGGCACAGCAGCAAGAGCGGGCACAACAGGCCCAGGAGCAGAGCCGCACGCTCGAGGAACGCGTCAAGAGCCTGGCACAAGAACGGCAAGCCGCGGAACAGGCCGCGGAGCGCCAGCACGCGATGGCGCGACGTCTCGAGGACGCCTGCGAGCCACCGCACGCACCTGCGCTCCCACTGCCCACGACGGACGCGGAGGTGCGCATGCTGGTCGATACCTGCATCGAGCGCCACCGCGCCGCACGTCTCGAGCTGGCGCAGGCGCAAGAACGCCAGCGAAGCAGGGTGGAAGCGGTGCGGCAGGTTCCGATGCGACCGGAGTTCGCCGACTTCGAGTCGGCCTGGCGGCAGCGCTTCATGGAAGGCCCCGAAAGCCTCGTCGCAAACGCCGAGCGCTGGGACGAAGGGCTCAAGGAACGCATCGGCGCACTCGAAGACGAGCTTGCCACCCTCGAAGCCGACCGGCAGACGCTTACCGAGAGCTTGCTCGGCATCACCGAGCATGCCGTGCGCCTGTTGTTGGAGCTCGAGCGCGCGAGTCGCATGCCTGCCGAGCTTGGGGCGTGGGCGGGGCAGCCGTTTGTCAGCGTGCAGCTCGACGCGCCCCGGACCGATGCGGACAAGCGCGCGCGCATCGAGCCGCTGCTCGACGAGCTGGTTGCCGGCAGCCAGCTGCCCGGTGGTCTCGAGCTTGTGCAACGCGCAGTCGACAAGTACCGGGGCAGCAAGCCCCTGCGGGTCACGCTGCTGAAGCCAGAGTCCGAGCGCCGCCGCCAGCGCGTCGACATTGCGGCGATGGTCAACTTCAGCGGTGGCGAGCGCTTGACCGCGGCGGTGCTTCTTTACTGCACGTTGGTCCACTTGCGGGCGCGGCGCCGCGGTCGGAATCAAGCCATGACCGGCAACATCTTGGTGCTCGACAATCCGATCGGCACCTGTTCCAGCGTGCCCTTGTTGGAGCTGCAGCGCCAAGTGGCGCGCCTCATGGACACCCAGCTCATCTATACCACCGGTGTGGACGACCTGGCCGCCCTGGCACAGCTTCCCAATGTCGTGCGCCTGCGCAACGTTCACCAGAGCGCACGAACCGGAGACCATCACGTGACGGTCGAAGGCCAGGTCGAAGGCGTGCGTGTGGCCAGGCGGGCGAGCGCATGAAGGACATGCTGCTCGAGGCGCTGCAAGCGGTGCGTCCGCGCCACAAGCGTTTCGAGCTGCAAGCGGTATGGCAGGCGTACGCGCGTGCGTGGCCCGCGGCCGCCGAGGGAGCAGACGCGCGCCGCAATCTGCGTCGTGCCCTGGAGCTGTTGGCGCAACACGGCAAGCTCACGTTGCCCAAACAGGCAAGCCGCTGGGACCACAGCGCGCAGCCGGCCCTGCCGCGGTTCGTGGTTCTCACCACGGCCGCGCGCAAGCCCGCCCCAGCGCGGCAGCACGTGGCGTGGGCGCCGGAGCTGAGCTTCGCCCGTGAGCTTCGCTCGCCACAGCAGCGCGACTTGCTCTTGTGCGTGCAGCGCTTCTTGGCCAGCGGCGGCCGCACGCGCCCGCTCGTGCCGGAGCGCGAGCGCTCCCTGCAGCTCTTTGGCGATGAGAAGCGGCTCGAGAAGCTGCGCCGCACGCCGCTCTTTAGCCCGTGTCGACTCTCCCTTGGGCTGTT
>JAKSBK010000240.1 GCA_022361155.1 Pseudomonadota bacterium | reverse complement strand
TCAGAGGGAGGGCGATCACATGATTCGGTGGATACTAAGAGGGATATGGCGTGACAAGACGCGGTCTCTGTTTCCATTTCTGGTGATCTCTGTAGGAGTGACTTTGCTGATTTATCTGCTGGGGTTCATGGAAGGCACCTTTGCTGGAATGATCAACGTGACCGCCCATTTAGATACCGGCCATCTGAGATTTGTCAACAAACCGTTTTACGATGAAGAGCACTTGAATCCGCTTGACCGGGCGCTGGCCGGACAAAAGCAAACTCTGCAGTGGTTGCAACAGAACGGTGACCCGCGCATTGAGTGGTCCCCCCGAATCCGATGGGGAGCCATTATGGATGTCCCTGATGAAAATGGAGAAACTAAAAGTCAGACACCTGTGATCGGTATGGCGATTGAAATGTTAAGGAAAGACTCTGCCGAGCGGAAGCGGTTGAGCTTGGAACAATCCGTGATTGCAGGAGTGGTTCCCTCTCATCCTAAGGAAATGCTGGTGGGCTATAAATTGGCAGAGGCTTTAGATTTGAGTTTAGGCGATCAGGTTACTTTGCTGGGACAGAATTTTGATGGAGGAATGGCGACGGACAATTATCAAGTGGTCGGTCTTGTGAAGTTTGGTCTGGCGGCTATGGACAAGAAAATGGCCTTGATCGATTTGGCTGATGCTCAACAAACGTTCTATATGGAGGACATGGTTACCGACATTTTGGGGTATTTGCCTATGAATGTTGGATATTTGAAATACGATCAACTCAAACAAAATATAATGGACCATCTTCCAGCATTGATGCAAAATCCACCCAGTGACTGGGCCTCGGATGACGATCCTCTGATCTTATCTGTGCTGGACCAAAGAAATTTGCGGGAACTCTCTATAAAATTTGAATTGGTCGATGATGTTGTTATTGGAGTGTTTACTTTTTTGATGATTCTCGTGCTTTGGAACGCAGGGCTTCTCAATGGAGTACACCGTTACGGTGAAATGGGATTATTGCTGGCTCTAGGCGAAACCCATAAAAAGTTAATAGGGCTCATGGCGATGGAGGCACTGGTGATCGGTTTGCTGGGTTCTATCGCTGGCTGTCTTGTTGGAGGGGGGTTGGTGTACTATCTGCAGGAAGTCGGCATCAGTACGCATGGGATTTTCGAGACATCAGGGCTTATGATGAGTGACACCATTCGTGCCCGGGTCAGCCTGAACGCCTTCGTATTTGCCGTAATCCCGGGAATCACCGCCAGCGTGCTGGGTAATTTGATCGCTAATCT
>JAKSBK010000239.1 GCA_022361155.1 Pseudomonadota bacterium | reverse complement strand
CGAGGCCAAGGCCGCAACACCGGTGAGGCACGGTAGCAGCCGGCGGACAACCCCGGATCGGAGGGCGGTTGGGGTGGACAGGGCGGTTGGAGTGGACAGGGCGGTTGGGGTGGACAGGGCGGTTGGAGTGGACAGGGCGGGTGGAGTGTTTCTGGACGTCACGAAAGCGTTCATAGCGTACTACCTGGACGGAAGGTGGTTGACCAAGTCACAGCGACGAGTGACGCACAGCAGCTTACACAGTCGGCATGTGCAAAGTACAGAACCGCGGACGAGAACGCGCATACGCCATCCAAGCTGCGAAGAATCATGCGCGATTTGGGAGGAATCTGCGCATCTGTACCACGCCACCGCTCAGCGGGATGGGCCGTCCACCGGTAACCGTTCAGGCCCGAAAGTCGGGCTTCAGGCGGTTTTCTGGGCGGGCGGTCCCGCAGGAATCGCCCGAGGAGTACTGCTCGCCTGCGCTTGGAATCAGCTGCAGCGCAGGGCGAGACCGAGGACGAAAGCCGTCCAGAAGGCCGCCTGGGAAGCCGTCGGCTGCGGCGCGCACACCCCAGTGAAGGGTTACGTCTGCTATCGTGGTGGTCCGGAAGCGGACCAAACGACATGGAACAATTGCGTGCTGCGTTCAACGACCGGGGTATTCGACGGGTGAAGCTAGGGGGCTTTGACCTCGACGGGGTGCTGCGAGGCAAGTACATCCACGTCGACAAATTCTGGTCGGCCGTGGACAAGGGATTGGGCTTTTGCGACGTGATCTTCGGTTGGGACGTGGGCGATCAGCTTTACGACAACGCCAGCATAACCGGCTGGCACACCGGTTATCCTGATCTTCAGGCCCGGGTGGACGCGTCGAGTTTTCGCGTCCTGCCCGAAGAGCCCGAGACCGCCGTGGTGCTGGTGGATTTCTATGGCCCCGATGGGTCGCCGCATCCTGCCTGCCCGCGCAACTTGCTCAAACGCGTCGTCGCCCGCCTTTCGGCAGCCGGCTTCCAGGCGAAAGTGGGCGTCGAGTACGAATTCTGGCTGTTCAGGGAAAGCGCCGAAAGCGCGCACGCCAAGCGCTACCAAGACTTGGCACCGCTGAGCCCGGGCATGTTCGGCTACTCGTGGGTGCGCCAGGGCCAGCATGCGGATCTGCTGGAGCACATGATCGACTCGCTCGCTGCGTTTGGGATCGAGCTCGAGGGTTTGCACACCGAGACCGGGCCGGGTGTGTACGAGGCCGCGCTACGGGCGCAGCACCCCCTTGCCGCGGCCGATGCGGCGGCTCTGTTCAAGTCGGTGCTCAAGGTGCTCGCAGCACGCAGCGGTTGCTTGGTTAGCTTCATGGCCAAGTGGCGCAGCGATCTGCCAGGCTCGAGCGGCCACATCCATGAGAGTCTGTGGACCCAGGACGAATCCCAAAACCTCTTCGCAGACCCTAAGACCCCCGACGGGCTGTCCCAAACGGCGAGGCGTTTCGCCGCGGGGCTCGTGAGCTTGATGCCCGAGCTTACCGCCCTGTATTCGCCTACCGTCAACAGCTACAAACGCTACGTACCCGGCGTTTGGGCGCCGACGACGGCGTCGTGGGGCATCGAGAACCGCACCTGTGCGGTGCGGGCGATCACCGGGCCCGGCAAGGCTGCGGCTCGGCTGGAGTATCGTCAGACCGCTGCCGACGTGAACCCGTACATCGGCATCGCAACCAGCCTTGCCGCGGGTCTGCACGGTCTCGAGCAAGGCCTCGAAGCCCCGCCACCCATCGAGGGCGATGCCACCGTGTCGGGAGTCGCACCGCCGTTGCCCGCGAGCCTGGCCGCAGCCAATCAGGCGCTCGCTTGCAGCACGGCCGCGCGCACGCTGCTCGGCGACGCGTTCGTCGATCACTTCGTCCGCACTCGAGACTGGGAGTTGCGGCAGTACGCGCGCAGCGTCACCGACTGGGAGCTCGCGCGTTACTTCGAAGCGATTTGACGTGGTGCTCCAGGGAGAAGAGACGATGTTGCGCATTGTGTGGTTGATGAGTGCGCTAGCTCTGCTAGCGGCGTGTTCGGGCTCCGGTCCCAGCATCGTATCCGGCAAAGCCGCACCACAGGAGCCGGGCTCGAAGAACACGGGCCTCGCCCGGACGCTTGGGAGCGCCGTTGCACGCGCCCTGAGGCCCACGCCGGTCTTTGCGCAAGCGGGACAGGTCGCGCTGGCAGACATCGCCGAGCGGGCCGTTGCGAGCGTGGTCAACATCTCTTCCGAGAAGGTCATCCGCTTCGACCGTCGACGAGGCTTCCATCCGTTCTTCGACGATCCGTTCTTCCGTCACTTCTTTGGTGACCGCGACCTGCCGAAAGAACGGCGTCAGCGCGGGCTGGGCTCTGGGGTCATCGTCGATCGCGCAGGCATCGTGCTCACCAACAACCATGTCATCGAGAAGGCGACCAAGATTCGCGTCACCACGTCGGACGGACGCGAGTTCGAAGCCAAGAGCGTCGGAAGCGACCCCGCCACCGACCTGGCTGTGCTCAAGCTCAACGGTGACTTGGGGGATCTAAAGCCCATGCCGATGGGCGATTCCACGGCGCTTCGTTTGGGCGAGGTGGTGCTCGCCATCGGAAATCCGTTTGAGCTAGGTCACACCGTCACCATGGGGATCGTTTCGGCCAAGGGCCGCGAGCTAGGGGGTGCCGTTGGTTATGGGGACTTCATCCAGACCGATGCGGCCATCAACCCGGGCAATTCGGGCGGCGCGCTGGTGGACATGCGAGGCCAGCTGGTGGGCATCAACACCGTGATCTACTCTCGCTCCGGCGGCTACCAGGGTATCGGTTTCGCGATTCCGTCGGTCTTGGCCAAGCAGGTCATGGACAGCCTGCTGCGTACCGGGAAGGTGAACCGCGGCTGGTTGGGCGTGGGCATTCAGAATATCGACGAGGACCTCGCCAGGGCGCTCGCCCTGCCCAGTGCCCAGGGCGTGCTGATTACGCGGGTCACCGAGGACAGCCCGGCCGCAAAGGGTGGGCTCAAGCGGCGAGATGTGGTGCTGCGCGTCAACCGCGAGCGCGCCGATTCCACGGGCAAGCTGCGCAGGTTGATCGCGGCTGCAGGTGCCAACGCCACGGTGAAGCTCGAGGTGCTGCGCGATGGCAACAAGCTAACGCTCAAGCTCAGGCTCGGAGAGCTCAAGAGCGATCGACAACCCACGAAGCGGGACGAGGACAAGGTGCGTAGGCTTGCCGGGCTGAGCCTCGAGGAGCTCGACAAGTCCACCCGCGCACGCTACCGCATCCCCAAGGACGTGCGGCACGGCGTCGTGATCGCGCGTGTCAAGCCGGGCAGTCTGGCCGCACGCAAGGGTCTAAGTCGTGGCGACGTGAT
>JAKSBK010000238.1 GCA_022361155.1 Pseudomonadota bacterium | reverse complement strand
CATCCGGCGTGGGGTAATCACCGCCGAAGATCTTGATGTCCGGGCGCTGACCCAGGGCGACTTGCAGGGTCAGTGGGATCAGATGGCTCTCCGGCTGGTGGGCTTCGCCGCGGCCGGGCAGCGCGCCGGCGGCGTTGAAGTAGCGCAGGGCGGCGTAGCGCAGGCCGTGCAGTTCCTGATAGCGTTTGAGCGCGTTTTCAACCATCAGCTTGGTCTCGCCGTAGACGTTCTGGGGGCCGATGGGCGAGTCTTCGGTCAGCGGTTCATCGCTGGTCTGGTAGAGCGCGGCGGTGGAGGACATGATGAATTTAGGCACCCCGGCGGCCTGGGCCGCGGCCAGCAGGCGCAGCGAGTTGACCAGGTTGTTCTCGAAGTACTTGCCGGGGTCTTGCATGCTCTCCCCGGCTTCGATGAAAGCGGCGAAGTGCAGCACGGCGTCGTGGCCGGGGCGCAGGGCTTCTTCCAGTGCGGACGTGTCGCCCAGGTCGGCGTGGATGAACTCGGCCGCGGCGGGCACGGCGGCGCGATGCCCGGTGACGAGTGAATCATAGACGGTGACCTGGTGGCCCTGCTCAACAAGGGCCTGAGCCACGGCCCCGCCAATGTAGCCGGCGCCACCGGTAATGAAGAGCTTCATGACTGGTCCTGTTCCTTCTCTACGGTTTCCAGCTTGGCGAAGGCGGCGACCACTTTCTTGAGGCCCACGTCTTCAAAAAAGATGTCAACCACTTCGTCGTCGTCTTGGACGCGGCTGTTGAGCACCATGCCCTCGCCCCAGGCGGGGTGGCGCACGGCCATGCCGGGTTCGAATTGCTGCTCGACCCGCACGGGTTCGGGCGCGCTGGGCGTCTCCCACAGGTCGGGGCGGGCGGGTGGCGCGCTGCGGGCCTGGTTGCCGCCCTCAACGAGGTCATCGGGCAGGTCGGCCAGGAAGCGCGAGGGATCCACAGGCTCGGAGTAGCCGTATTGGTTGCGGAACTGGTGGTGGACGAGATAGAGCTGGTCCTGGGCGCGGGTGATGCCGACGTAGAAGAGGCGGCGCTCTTCGGCCATCTCTTCGGGATCGTCCATGGAACGCGAATGGGGCAGGGTGCCTTCGTCCAGGCCGGTGATGAAGACCACCGGGAATTCGAGGCCCTTGGCGGTGTGCAGGGTCAGCAAAGTGGGCACGGATGCGTTCTCGTCGATGGTGTCCTGGTCGCTGACCAGAGCGATGCTTTCCAGGAAATCGCCCAGGCTCTGATCCTTGTTTTCGGCGGCCAGGCGGCGCAATTCCAGCACGTTCTCCCAGCGATCGAGACCCTCTTCTTCGCCGGCGTCCAGCAGGTAGCTGTGATAGTCGATGTCGGCCAGGATACGGTCCATCAGTTCCATAGGCGGCAGCTCGGCCGCGGCAGCCTGCCACTTGGCGAGCAGCTTGGCAAAGTGGCCTACCGATTGGCGCGAGAGTTTCTTGAGTTCGTCAAAGACGGGGT
>JAKSBK010000237.1 GCA_022361155.1 Pseudomonadota bacterium | reverse complement strand
GGCCAAGAGTGGTCAAAAATTCCGCGAGCCAACGGCGCCGCGTGGGCGAAGTTTGGACCCAGCTTGCGCGCTCTTTGGCCTCCTAAGCTTGATCACGCAGGCTACGATCTCTGCTATGCTGCACACCGAGTTGCCTCGCCTCCCATCGGTTGGGACCTCACGGTCAAGCGCAGCGCATGGTTTGCTCTTCAAGGTGACGATGCGATCCCCTTTGGCAAGACTCCCCGCAGCCGCAGCTTGCTGGGTCATCACGCGCAGCGGCGTGTTGATGTGCGGCGGCGTGTTGATGCGCAGCCGCGTGTTGATGTGCAGCCGCGTGTTGATGTGCAGCCGCGTGTTGATACTGTGCAGCGCCGTTTTGGGCGGCTGCAAGGTAACGAGCGAAGACGTCGAAACCTGGAAGGGGACCGTGAAAGGCCCCGGAAAGCTCGTGGCCGTGTTGTTGGCCGACAAATACGGCATACCCCTGCGGTCGCGCGCCGGGCTGGCGCTGATAGAAATGGAGCGCGGTGATGTGGCTGGAGTGCAGGAGCTGCAGCGGGCGATCCAGAAGCTCGAGCCTCTGGAGCGCAACAGCATCCTCGATGCAATGGTTCCAGGGCTGCAGAAGCACCTCGCGGCGCGCAGCAGCAAGTCTGGTGAAGGTCCCGCGCCCGTGGAGATTCGGGCCAAGGACGCGTCGTTCTTCCTGATTACGCACGCGACCCCCGCTTCGCGTCAGGCACTGACGGCTGCGGTGATCGACTGGTTCACCGCGGACTTCAACGGCCGCAGCCTGGCTGGCAACTTCAGCGCAGAGCAAGTCGTGCGCTCGCTCGGTTCGCCAGCCGCCTCGATGCTGGTGGACGCCCTGCATGCCAAGCTGCCGAGCCCCGCGCTCGTCAAGCTCACCGAGCTGGTGGGACAGCTGGGCGATCCGAGCGCCAAGCAGCGTGCTGCGCAGCGTCTGGTAGCCATCGAGCGGGAAATGGAGACCGATGCGTACCTCGACTGGCTGCGGGGGGAGATCCGCGAGCAGATCAAGAAGGGCACCGCCGTGGATGAAAAGCGCGTGGACCGGGCGGCACGCGTCAATCGCGAGAACTTCATCGCGGACGGTGCCCTGCTCGCCATGAAACATTTGGCCACGGAGCCCGCAGTCTCGAACCGATTGCTGGAGATCGCCTCGAGCGCGGAGGCCAGCGTGGCGCGCCGCACGCGCGCGCTGCAGGCTCTCGAGGGCCGCGCCGGGCCGGAGCATCTTGACAAGCTTCTGGCGCTTGCCTTGGGGGAAACAAACCCTACGCCCGTGAGGGATTACGCATTTGACCGCGTGGGAGACGTCCGCAGCAAGAAGGCTATCCCGCCCATGTGGTCGCTGGTGCAAAATGCGCAGAACCCAAGATTGCGCTGGCGGGCAGGTGAGCTCGTGCTAGCAATCGGAGGCAACGAGGTTGTTGCGGAATTCCTTGGCAAGCTTCCCCGTGGGCGTGATATCGGCTATCTGCCTGAGGAGCTTGAGGGTTACGCCACGCGTATGGGCCAGATGAACCCGCTACCCAGGGGGACCCTCCGGGAGCAGCTCAGTTCTCCTGATTGGTGGAACCGTGTGCTCGCGCTGACGTTTTTCGAGCGCAAGGGAGGCCAGTCCGACATCGCGTTGCTTCGGAGACTCGTGGGTGATACTACCCCGGTCAAGGGCAAGGGCTGGGAGCAAGGACACACCGTGGGCAAGAGCGCCAAGAACGCGATAGCGGCGCTCAGCAAGCGACTGCAGGCGGCTGCGACGGTCGTAAACTAGTACTGGTGTTCTGTATCATTCGATGACTCGAGCGTCGCCCATTGCTCGCAGACTTATGCATGTAATCGCGGACACAGAACACTAGAGGGGGTCCGATTGGGATACGGAAGTATGATCCATGATCACAACAAGAAGACCCTTCGCAACTTTCAGTGCAGGGACTATCTGTGGGAAATCTTCGAACAGATGAGCGCCGAGCTCGAGTGCTCCACGGACTATCTCATCAACGAAGCGATGCGGCAGTACGCCAGGTCACGCAGCAATCCGGCCGGTGCCAATGCGCCCGTGGCCTCGGTGTCGCGTCCACAAGCACCCGCGATGGCGCCCGGCGTGCCCGTGGCGGCCGCTGCCGGTGGGGGTGGCCTGGCCGCAGGCGGGGGTGGCCTGGCCGCAGGCGCAGGGGCAGCACAGGCTCGCAGCTGGGGCCAGCAGCAGCCTGGATACGCGCCGCCTGCCGGTGCGCCCGCTCCGCAACAGAGCCTGCCGCCACCGTTGCCCCGTCCATCGCGCGCCCCGCCCTACTCGGGTCACCCGCCCACCAAGCGAGCACTCTTCGTCATCTATAACGGGCAGAAGATGCCTGTCAGCAAGGACGAATTCGTCATTGGCCGAGGTGCCAAGAGCGCGGACCTGCCGATCAAGGACGGCAATATCTCGCGTCGTCATGCTGCCGTTGTGTACGAGAATGGTGCCTATTTCATGAAGGACCTGGGAAGTACCAACGGCGTGGAGTTCGATGGCCAGCGCGTCAACATGAGGCAGATCGAAGAGGGCGACCTGTACCGCCTGTGCGACTACGAGCTGCGGTTTACGTACCAGTAGGCGCCCGATGCACGCCCCTAGCGGGCGGCGACTGCGTTGCTTTTGTGTAGGAAAGGCACAATCAGCTCTCGCCCTTCCTCCGCATCGACCCGGCGACAGAAGCGGGCGAAGGCCGGGTACGCCTCGGGCGACACGCGCATCGACGGCACGCGTACGGTGCGATGCAGCTCCAGCGCATCGGCGGTCTGCGCTGATGTCGTCCGAAACAAGGACCCCTGCGCATGCCATTGCACGTCGGGAGGGGGTTTGGGCCACGGCGTGGCTTGGGGCAAGTGCAGCCGTACGGTAAGCTCGAGATCCCGGGAGCGAGCGACGACCTGCGCAGTCGTGCGGGTGGCTAGACGGGCGTAGCTGGCAGCCAGGTTGGACGGCAGCAAGGGGCGCAGGGCCCAACCCTTGGCAGTGGCTCTTCCCAAGACAGGTACACGGAAACTGTACGCGAGCCTGAGGGGCTCGTCGCGCGACTGGCGGCCGGTGACGGCCAGCCGGGCCAACGCCGCTCCGGGAAACAGGTCCGCGAGGTAGCTTTCCTCGAAGCGGCGCTCGAGCTCCGCGCCAGGGATCTGTTCCAGCTTCTCTCGCCAGGCTGCGGCGCGTCCTCCGCGCAAGTGTTCCACGGCGTCGACGCGGGCCGACCCCTCGCGGTCCAAGTGCACCTCCAACAGCAAGCTGTGCCGATCTTGACCGGGTCGACCTCGGGCCACCGTGGCAACGCCGCCGGGTTTTCCAAGCAGCAGCGCGGGCTGGCCGCGAAGCAGCTCGGGGACGTGGCCAAAAGGTGCCCAGCGCTCCACCGTCGAAAGCCAGCGAGGCTCCGGCTGCAGGTCCAGGCGCACCAGCAGGTAGCGGTACGTCCGACCGTCGGCTACCGGGGACACGGTGGCATCGTCCGACAGAGCCCGAGCGAGTGCCAGCGTGGACGGCACGCCGGCGAGCTCGAGCATGTAGTGCAGAACACGTGCACGATTGCCGGCGCGATTGCGCAGCATGGGGGCCGCCTGCTCGAAAGCGTCGTCCGTGTTCTCGATATGGGTGAGGACCCAGTCGTACAGGCGTCTGGCTCGCAGCTCGAGCTGACTCGGGCTTGCGTCGCCGACGATCCCGCGCACGATCTCGCGCGCCCACGGGTCCTGAACGTTCTTGTCGATCAGGGCATCGCGCATGCTGAGAACGAAGCTGTGCCACGAGGCTCGCGCGCCGATGCGCACCGAAGGCAGGAACTCGCTTGCCGAGACCGACATGGCCTCCGCCACCAGGGGGTTGCTCCGGGTGACCTTGAAGCGCAGCTCCCTGAGCCCGCCCGCGACGCGCTGCTCGAGGGCGGGCGCTTGCCCGCGAGGGTCGAGCACGAACTCCATCTCTTCGGGCAGCACGAGCACCAGCTCGCTGTGATCGAACGGCACTTCGAAGCTCTGGAAAAAGAAGCGCGGCCCAAGGTAGCCTCCTGGGAAGCCACCGGGAGGCTCCACGGAGCGTACGTACTCGAACTCGACATAATCGCCGGGCTTCAGCTTGGGCAACGAGATCGTGTCTTTGCCTGCGATGGAGTCGGGCTCGATGCGGCGGCCGTTCGGTTTGATCGTATGCAGTTTCAGTACGCGCGCATCTCGCGGAACCTTGATCTCACCGAGGTCGTTGACGGCCTCCTGGCTCTGGACACGGTGGATCGTGTGCACGAGTTCTAGGGAAGAGCCGTCCGAAAAGACGCGGGTCATCATGTAGTCGAACAGCAAGACCTGGGGGGCGTCATAGCCGCGACCGGAGCTTTCGAAATCCCGAAGCACTCGGTTGCTGTCTGCGCGATAACGCTCGAGCACCGCATCGCCACCAAGTAATCGTCGCAGGTGGTGTAGCGAGCCCATGGCAGCCGGTTCGCGGTCGATCGCATGCGTCAGGAACGAAAGGGCTGCATCCGGCTGACCTCGAGCTAGCAGAGCGTCGACCCGTTCTTGCACCGCCAGCGTAGAGCGCGGGTAGCGCTTGTGCAGCGTCTTGAGCAAGCGAGTCGCGTCGTCCCTATTCCCTTGCTTGCGTGCGAGCTCCAGATGCTCGAGAAACGACGCGTAGGCATTTGGCTTCGGCATCAGGGCATCAAGGCGTGCGAGCTCGGTTCGGGCCTCGTCCCAACGACGCTGACGCATCAGCGCGGCATGCACCGCGCTCGAACGTGCGTCGCATTCTTTGAGCTTGCTGGACAATCGTTGGGCCTCGGCAGCTCTACCGCGTCGACGCGCCGCGGCGAGCTGCGCTGCGATGAGTGTGCAAGCCTCGGGGAACGCCGTGCGAGCGTCCGCGAGCCGCTGCGGCTGGAAAGTCTGTATTTGGTGTAGATATTGTGCTATAAAGAAGGTAATAGAGATCTGCAGCTCGTCACACTCACTCTGCGCTCGCACTCGATGGACTCCTACAGCTACACGGCTTACGGCCTGCGCTT
>JAKSBK010000236.1 GCA_022361155.1 Pseudomonadota bacterium | reverse complement strand
TTTCTCTGGCCTCGTCCGCCGCCTTGCGCATGGCTTCAAGACGCTCGACGTCCTTCGGCCCTTCTGCCACGGAGGCGTCGTAGTAGCGCGCAAACTTCTCGGCCGCCCATTCCGCGGCTCGTGCCACCTTCGGGCTCTTGCAGCGGATCTGGTTTGTCAGATCGTAGATATTGTCGCGGCTCGGCTCTGCGACGCCCGCTCGCCTGGCCGCTACGCGAATGCGCGCAAACAACCGCGCCTCAAGCGCGTCCCAGTCTTCTTCCATTGGCCTGCCTATCCCGCCAAGATTCGGTGGCAATACTAGCAGCGTGGCTGTGTCCACACAACTGAACGTCAGTTGTGATCCTTCTGTCCCATTGATCGGGCGCGTGGCCTGGCGCTAGGGTTGTGGCGATCAGAACGCCTTCTGATCTGGCCCGCGCGGGCGCTGCCCCCCCGACCGCGCGGGCCGTCCTTTATCCGCGCCTCGCTGAGGTTTCACGTCAGAAGGGCGCAGTCTGGGTCAGACCCGTGGGATAGAGGACCCATAGGTGGTTGCCGCTCAGCACGACGATCCCGCTTCGGAAAAAGGGATACACGCTCCAGACGCCGTCGAAGCTCGCAGCGTTGTTGGGCGGGAAGCTGTCGAAGAAGGCCACTTCCTTGAGCTTGCCCATGGCGATGTTCGAGATATCCAGGATGCGCAGCCCCGCCGCATAGTTGGCCTGATAGGCGTAGGTGCCTTTGATGTACAGGTTGTGGTCGATCGCGGGTGTGCGCGCCACGTACTTGCCGATCACCTTGGGCATGGCGAGCTGCCGGACATCCAGAATGTAGGTCGTGGTCTTGACTTGGTGCGTGGACTCGTCGCCCTCGTCGCCGAGCAGGAAGTACTGGTGATCCTCGGTCAGCCAGCCCTGATGCACGGTCGACGCGTTCGGGTAGGTCACCTCGCCGATCTTGACGACGTTGGTCTTGTCGCTCACGTCGTCGATCTGAAGGCCCGAGCGCGCCGAGCTCAGGCAGATCTCCTTGCCCGCATAGGCAGCATCCGGCCCCTTGTAGTTGACGCACTGGATGTCGTGGGTGCCGCGCCCGGTCGTGCCGTAGCAGCCCACGTCCCTGGGATTGAGCGGATCGTTGACATCGATCATCCGCACCGCGCAGCCACCCGCGCTCACCGCATAGGCAAACCCGCTCTCCTCGTTCAGGCCGATGTTGTGGGCGTCCGGAAAGCTCGCGAGGTGCGCGGTCTCCTGGAAGCTCATCGGAGGCGCCGTCACGTTGCGCAGCTGCGTAAGGTCAAAGACCTGCAGGCCGTGGTTGCCGGCGCTGTCGGCCACGATGAAGGCGTGGTCCTTGAAGACCTTGACGTCGCGCCACTTGCTGACCATGCCGCCGTGACCCCTGAGCTGGCCCAGGAACAGCGGCTCGCAGGGGTTGCTGATATCCACGAACGCCATGCCGTTATCGAGGCAGACGAGCGCGTACTCGGTGCCGGTCATGGGGTCTTCCCAGCCCCAGATATCGTTGACCTGCGGGCCCTGCATGTCCTTGGCGTCCACGTAGGCCAAGAGGTCGACCGCCTTGCAGGCGTACTTGCCCGCCTTGCCGTTGGTGCAGGCCTTCGTCTTCGCGGCGCAGGCCGTGACTTGCGGAGGTGGACCAAGCGGTCCGGCCGGCCCCATCCCTCCCGCGCCTGGACCAGCGCCGGCAACGGGCAGACCGCCCGTACCGGCGACGCCGATGCCAGCGACGCCGATGCCAGCGACGCCGGTTCCTGCCCCGCCCGGGCCCGCCGTACCCGTGCCGGCTGCGCCCGGGCCAGGTACGCCGCTGCCAGCCCCGGGCCCGCTGGACGCAACGGGATCGCTCGAGCAGGCGCCCATGCCTAGCGGCAACGCCAGCCAGCAAAGCGCCAAACCCCTCTGGATGCGGGAGGTACACTGCGTGTTCATGGGAGACCAGCTTTCGATTGTTAGGGTCCGTCCAAGAATAACTGATCGAGACCGGCCGCGCAGGGTGGATGCGCTCGCGGGCGCAGTCCACCACCTACCTGGCCGGCTCTGCTGACGGCGGCGCCACCCAGCCCGCCGCCAACCTGGCCCGCTCCCCACGAGCCGGCGCCGCCCTGACCGGTGCCCTCGTGCCCGCCCCTGACCGCGCGCCTGTGCCGGTAACGCCGCCGCCCGGTGTGCGGGCGGAGCCGGCCGGCTTGTTGGTGGAGCAGCCGGCCAGCAAAAACGGCAGAGCCAGGACCGGTGAAGCCAGACGGGACCAGAGGCGGGGGATAGTCGCAGCGACAAAGGCCGAGGAGCGTCGGCGGTCACGTACCTTCCCTGACATGAGCGACGACCAAGGTTTGCGCTGAACCGATGAGCGCCGGCGGGGGGCGCTGGCGTTCTCTTCGTTTTCCAGAGCAGTTCAGAAATGCCTTTTGCTGCGGTTCACGATATAATGGAGCTCCACCGCGGGGGCCTCTCGCGCAGGAAACGCTGCGTTCCGCACGGGAGCATACCTTGGCCGACTAGGAGGGTTCGCGCATGCGCCATCGTGACTGGGTCGAACGTGTAGGGAACACGTTACCTTTGCTTGTTGCTTTTCTTGTAATAGGGGCTCTGGGCTGCGTTCAGGAAGATCCCACGCCGGCCGGCGGTCCGGACGGGGGAATGGGCCCGGCCACGCCGCAGTCGGTCCGGGCGCAGCTGATGCGGAACAACATCACGCCTATCCCCCTCGAGGCGCTGAATCCGCTCAACCCGCTGACCCCGGCCAAGATTGATCTCGGCCGGCAACTCTACTACGAGACCCGCCTTTCGAAAAACCAGATGATCGCGTGCAACACCTGCCACGCCCTGGACAGGTACGGCATCGACGTGCGCGGCGGACCGTTCTCGTTGGGTCACGCGAATCAGCTCGGCGGGCGCAACGCGCCCACCGTGTATCATGCGGCGTTTCACCTTGCGCAGTTCTGGGACGGGCGCGAGCCCGACGTAGAGGCGCAAGCAGGAGGCCCGATCCTCAATCCGATCGAGATGGCGATGGATAGCGAGGCCGCGGTAATAGCGGTGCTGCGCAGCATTCCCGGCTACGATCCGCTCTTTCGAGCGGCCTTCCCGGGCGAGCCCGATCCCTTCACCTACGACAACCTCAAGAAGGCCATTGGTGCGTTCGAGCGCAGGCTCGTGACGCCCGCCGCGATCGATCTCTTCATGAACGGAGACGACAATGCGCTGACCCCGGGGCAGCTCGACGGCGCGCAGCTGTTCGTCAACATGGGCTGCGCGGACTGCCACGACGGTCCTGCGCTCGGCGGCGGCAAGTACAAGAAGCTGTGCCTCATGGACCCTTGCCAGATCGCCGACAAGGGCCGCTCGGAAATCACCATGAACCCCATGGACGACTACCACTTCAAGGTGCCGAGCCTGCGCAACGTCACCGAGACCGGCCCCTACCTGCACGACGGCAGCCTGCCCACGCTGCAAGAAACGGTGATGTTCATGGCCCGCCATCAGCTGGGCATGCCGAGCGCGCAAATCGCCTCGATCATCGACTTCTTGCACGCGCTGACGGGTCCGATCGACATGCTGTATATCGCCCCGCCGCCGCCGTTACCCCCTGGTCCGACCACGCCGCCACCCATGCCCTGAGCTTTGTTGAGCCCCGAGGCGCGTGGGGCTTGCGAGGGCTTGGCTGACCAGTGCACCATAGCTCCCGTCACGTAGCGCGATCAAGCTCGGGCGCTCCCACAGCACAACATGTGTCAAGCATGAATCGGATTCTTCTTGCTATCTGTGGTGCCGCTGCTGCGCTCGGCGGCGGCTGCTTTCTCGAGGAGTTCCGCGCGCCGCCTGTGGGAGCGCCCTTGGATGCCTGCCAAGGGCTGGACTCGAATCCCCTGCTGCCGGTCTCGTTTTCGCTGGAGATCATGCCTATTCTGATGCGCGACGAGAAGATGGCCGGCTGCTCGTGCCATCAGCCGGGCAGCGCCAACACCAAGGGACTGGAGGAAACCGAGCTCGACCCGTCCAGCCATGGCTCGCTCATGCGTGGAGGGACCAAGACTCGAACCGACATCGTCATTCCCTTCGACCCGTGCCGGAGCATGCTCTACCTCAAGCTGGTGTCCCCCCCCTTCGGCGGTCGCATGCCCGACTCCGGCCCCCCTTATCTCAGCGCAGCGGAAGCCCAGCTGTTTCACGATTGGATCGCGGAGGGTGCGTTTGCCAACTGATGGCTGGCGCTCGCGTCTGCGCCCGCAGCCGTGGCTGCCGGAGGTCACGGCGACGGCTCAAGGAGGCGCTCTGCCCCTGGCATTGGTGCTTATGGTGGCCTGCGGAGGCGGCCAGCGCACCGGCGCCGCCGACGCAACACGCCTCGATCTGACGAAGCTGCCTCCCGACATCGCGCAGGCCTATCCCGTGTTCGCGGCGCACTGCAGTCGCTGCCACTCGCTCGGACGCCCCATCAACGCGCCGGTGACCGACGTGACTCATTGGGACCGCTACGTGCAGCGCATGATGAAGGTGCCGGGCAGCGGCATCAACCCCAAGGAAGCCAAGATCATCCTGCGCTTTCTGCACTACTACACCACGGAGATCAGAAACCGAGAGGAGCCGGAGCCCATGGCTCCGAGCGCCCCGATCGAATCCTCGATCCTGGTACCTCGCCGCACGAATCCCGATCGTTTGGCCCCAGCGCCGGCGCCCGCTGGCGGTGTTGTGGCTCCGAAGGCCGGGAAACGCGCCTTTCGGGATCGTGAAGCTAGTTACGACGACGCCTGCGTGGTCGCTATCGTGGAGTCGCAGCCACGAACCAACGGGGGCAAAGCGCCACGACGCAGCGACGAGGCGCAACAAGGACCGTTCACATGAGCAAGACAAGAGCGCAGCGCTACGGTCTCGCTGGAGCCCTGTGCGGCTCGCTCGCAGTGGCCCTGACCCTCGGCCTCGCCCTGCCCGAAGCAGCGAGCCAAGACCGCAGCATCGCGGGTTCAGTCCAGGTCGGCTATTTGCATGTGCTGGACGAACGGCGCGCCCGCAGCGAGCGCCAGATCTTCGACGGCCCGATAGGCGAAGTCACGCTCAAGATGTCGGTTGACTTCAGCGAGCAGATCGCAGCCCAGATCAAGCTCTGCTACGGCTGCCACGGCTTCGAAGTGGACATGGGCTACATCGATGTCTACGTCGCCGACGAGCTGAACCTGAGGATCGGGCGCTTCAACCCCGCGTTCGGGGACTTCCCGCTGCGCCACGATCCGGCCAACCACAAGACGATCGACAAGCCCCTGCCCTACGCCATGGGCAAAATGCTCTATCGAGAGGACTACGGCCTCGGAATCCTTCCTTCGCCGTATGTGGACACCGGCATCGAGGTTAACGGAACCCACTGGTTCGGGAACAAGCTGGAGCTCGACTATGCAGTCTACCTGGTAGGCGGGCTGCGCGGGTCGGCTGGCGGCATCAATTACAAGGAATCGCGCTCGGGAGCGGCCTACTACGTTGACAACAACTCGCAACCGGCTCTTGGCGGCCGCTTCACCGCCACCCTCGATTTTTCGCTCGACTTCACTACGACCCTCGGCGTGTCGGGCATGCGGGGAACCTACGATCCACTGAACCACAACCGCTACACGATCGTCGGGACCGATCTGTATGCCCGCATGGGCCGCTTCGACCTGCGCGTTGAATACCTTATCCGGCGCATGGACATCTCGCTAGGCACGGATCCCGCGAGCCAATTCAAGTTCGGGCCCAAGAACGATCGCTGGGCCGAGTACGAGATCCGCGATGGCTTCTATTCGGAGCTCACCTACGAGCTTTCCCCCGAGATCGAGCTGCTTGCGCGCGTCGACGGTCTCCGTCGCTTTGGCAACGCGCCCAAAGGAAGCCCCCTGAGCGCGAGAAGCAGCGTGTACCGAATCACGCCCGCTCTGAACTACCGCATAGGCTTCAGCGCTCGCATCAAAGTTCAAGGCGAATACTACCAATTCTCGGACTACGAAAACGAAGTCGTGCTCGGAGCCTCGCTGGCCGCGGTCTTCTGAACGCCGGCGAGCAGAAAACCTGGCGGGACGTCGCGTGGCGCAAACTACCCTTGCACGCCGGTAAGGCAGCGGGGACGGGCCGAGCACATCACCTGGCCGGCCCCCGTGGGGACGTGGTATCCGTGCGCCGTGCGCTTTCGGCCGGAAGACGATGCAGCCAGCAACGCTGCTGCTACAGCCGCTCTCGGCTCCGCTCATTGACTTCACAAACTACTCACTGCGCCCGTAGCTCAGCCGGATAGAGCAGCGGCCTTCTAAGCCGACGGTCAGAGGTTCGAATCCTCTCGGGCGTGCCCCTGGTATGCTGATGAGGCCAAGCGGCTCATCCTGTAGAAGCGAGCACAGGCGGTGAATAGTCGCGCGGGCCGTGTCGTCTCCCGTCGTAGTGACACTCTCGAAGCCAAATGTGAGGAACCCATGATGTTTCACTCCCAAGCTACTCGCAGTCACGCCTGCCATCTCCCGGCAGGCCGCTTCGGGGCCGCTATCCCGCTGCTCACGGTGGGCTGCAGCGCCATGCTGGCCGCCTGTGCCGCTGGGCCGTCGGCACACGGCGCGCCCGCAGAGCGGTCCGCCCATCAGGTGGCTGCGCATGAACCAGCTACCCACGGTCCGGCTGCGCACAAGCCTGCTGCCCCCACCACGGCAGAGCACGCTTCGGCCGCTCACGTTCCGGCTGCGCCTACGCCGGCAGAACATGCTCCGGCAGACCACGCCGCCGGAGATCACGAGCAGGCTCGGCCGCCGTCGGCTGCTGTGCACCACCGGGCTCCCAAGAGCAAGCCCGAGCACTACGAGCCTCACGTACCGGGCGATAAGGAATCGGCCAAGCTGCGCAAACGGGTAGCCAAGAAGTTCAGGGACGGGTGCAGGCTCGAGCGTTCCTGTGGAAAGCTCCTCGGTGTGGACTGCAACGCAGCAGGGGATGGGCCCTACTACTATGTGAAGCGCTCGAATCTGGAGGTCGTGGAACGATGCGGGGGCTTGTGCATGGACGGAGGCTGCCGGAACTGCAGAACGGAGCCGAAGAAGGGAACGAACGATGAGCGGCGTTGTTGCCCTCCGCTTGCCTGGAAATGCGCGACCTACTGACGATCCCTCAAAACCAAAACCTGGGCAGAGATTCCGGAGCACTTGGGCGGAGCGTCCGGGGCCGAGACTAGCTCCGATCCTTGCCCAGGATGCCGTCCGGCGCGGCCACGCCCAAAAGCGCGGAAACGGTGGGCGCCACGTCGTAGATCTCGAGCCCTTCGATGCGCCCTCGCTGCTGCGTGCCGGCTCCAGCCAGGATCCATATGCCCTCCCACGCGTGGTTGCAGCCGTCGCGGCCCCGATCGTTGTCCCGGGTGACGATGCACCGCATACCGAGACTGCCGATACAGCGGTACGCCAGGTTCTCGAAGAATACGAGCAGATCGGGAGGCAGGCCGCTGACTTGCCTGTAGGCCTGACTCGGCAACACCACATCCGCGCCGACAACCCCAGCGCCGGGTTGCGGTACGGCTCGCAGACGATCCGCCAGGAGTGCGCGTTCGCGCTCGTAGTGCTCGGGCGCGATCGGACCGTGCGGCTCTCGTCCTCGCAGGTTGAGGTAGACGCGCCCGTAGTAGCCCCCCTCCGCCCAGGCACGGGTGCGGCTCCAGTCTACTTTGAGGCCGGCAAGGGGCGTCGGGCGCTCGGGTGGCTCCAGCAGCACCAGGTAGCCTTCCTGCATCAGCCACTCGTTGAGGCAGACGGCGCCGAGGAGCGGCTGAGCGCCGTGATCGCTGACGACCAGCACGGCCGTACGTTCGTCCGCAAGCGACACAAGGCCACCGACACACTCGTCGAGGTAAGCGTAGTAGCGCTCGGCCACGTCGCGGTAGGGGCCGTCAACCGCGAACGCGGGGTGCGCGGGGTCGAAACAGGGCCAGAACGCGTGGTGCAATCGATCCGGTCCCATCTCCACCAGCATCAGAAAATCCGGTGCCCGTGTCCGCCACAGGTACCTCGCGACGGCGAAGTGCTGCCTGGTCATGGCGAAGATCTGCTCGAGCACCCGAGCTCGGTCCTGGCTACGGAACCCCTCCACGTCCATTCGATAGGGGCCGAAGCGCTCTCGGAGCTCAGCCTGCAAGCGGGCCGGGTAGGTGTGTGGACAATCGGCATCCGGCGTGAGCAGGCACGACACCATCTCGCCGTGTACCTCGCTCGGTGGATACGTAGGTGGCACGAAAAGAACCGAGACGCTCTTGCCCGCGCGACCTAGCCAATCCCAAAGGCGCGGCGCGGGCACGTCGTGCGCGTTGACGATCCGTTGCCGGTAGCTACCCGGCTCGCGCAGTCGAAACCCATACAGGCCGAGCTCGCCTGGATCGCGCCCGCTGACCATGGACGCCCACGCCGGAACCGTGATGGGTGGCTGAGTGGTTCGCAGCGGACCCCACGAGCCAGAGCGCATGAGCCGGTCAAGGTGGGGCAGGCGATGGCGGTAGCGCTCGAAGACGAGGGCTGGCGGCGCACAGTCGAGGCCGATCACCATGACGCGCTCGCATGTGCGAGGCTTCACCGCTACAGGGCCTTCTTGACCTCGGGCGTCTTGAGCTTCTGGTTGACGCGAATCCGCGTACGCACGCTGCCGCTCGCTCGAATCCTGCCCCGGGCGGGGGCCGGCTGCGCCCGGTGCGCCGGTGCCGTTGGCCGTCGTGCGCCCGTGGCACGCGAGGTGCGTCCCTCGTCGGTTCGTGGGTCCTCGTCGGTCCGTGGGTCCTCGTCGGTTCTTCGGTCGCGGTCCCGCGAACGCTGCGCGGGCACGGTGGGGCGCGCACCGACCCGTGCGCCCACCGTCGGTCGCTGAACGGGAGCGACCGGGCGACGGGGCGGAGCCGCGCGAACAGTCGGCCGGTGAACGGGAGCCACCGGACGAGGGGCGGGCGCGGCCCTGACAGGAGCCCGAACCCGCACCCCGGCATGTGCGCGTACGTTGGCCCGTACCGATGGACGGGCAACCGGCGGCTGCACCACGACCCGGGGCGGCGGGGCAGCTTGCACGGGACGTGCTGGAGCGCGCACCGTGGCCCGCACCGTCGGCCTTGGGGCTGCTGGAGGCGAAGTGTGCACGACAGGAGGTGCGGCCACGGCCCGGGTTGCAGGTGCCCTCCCCGCTCGCACCACACCAGCCACGCTTACGCGCACGTGGCCGGGCCGAGCATACACCGCCGCCGGGGCGTGGTGCGCCGGGCGCCAATAGCCCCGGTAGTAGTGCCAGGACGGGCCGTGACGCACGACGACCGGCGCCGTCCAGGCCCAACCAGCTCGTCCGACGACCCAACGCCCTGGCATCCAGACCCAGCCGCCATGCCATCCCCAGTGCCCGCTGACCCAGACCGCCGTCGGGCTCGGCGCCGGCGGCGGTGTCTCTACCTGGACCTGAAGCGGCGGTGGCTGGGAGGTCACCAGCATCTGTCCCGGTGTCGTTACAAACGTGGCGCCGGTCACGACCGGCGGAGTGTGCGCGTACACATGGGCGCGGCAGCCAGCCGTCCCCACAAGGGCAACGGCCGCCAGGCTCGACAGAAGCAGGTGTTGTCTCATCGCTCTTGTTCCTTTTTGGTAGGTTTGGCGGGATCCAAGCGCCTCCCGTGGCCAGCAGCGCACCGCGCCGGCTTCCGAGCACCCGTCCGGGGTGACGCACGAGCAACCGAGTTATTCACTACCGCACTATCGGAGCCTGTCAGGCGGGCAGGTGGTGTTGTGGCGGGTCCCAAGGGTAGATCCAAGCATAGGCCGGGAGCGGCCAGGAACAAACCAGCGCGAAACTACCTGTCGCATACCTGACGCGCTTCGCTTACAAGATCCTGCACTTCAGCGCGCAGGCGCCTCGCAAGCGCGTCGCTGCTTCCGCGGGCCATGCTTGGCGTACCGATTCGCAGCGCGACGCGAGTCCCCCGACGCCGCGCGATCCGCAGCACGTGCTGCACGAAGCTCTCGTCCACGAACTCGGAGCCGGCTTGATAAGCCACCCCGACCGGGACTACCTCGACCTGCAGACCGCGCGCCGCAGCAAACACGCCAGGCTGGAACGGCCGGACCTCGTCGCCGCGAAAGGTACCGCCTTCAGGAAACACGATCACGGTTCGTCCCTGACGCAGGCGCTCGCGTATGGTTCGTATGGCCCGGGCACCACTCGTACGATCCTCCCGATCCACGAAGATCGTGTCGGCGCGGCGCGCCGCGTGACCGAGGATCGGCCAACCCGCCAGGTCCGCGCGACTCACGCAGCAACCACCGAAGTGATGCAGAAGCAAGGCCACGTCGATGGGGGAACGGTGATTGGCGGCAACCAGGCGCGCTCCCCCTGCCCCGCAGATCTGGGGTTGTATCGTGAACTCGATCGCAAACAGATCGAGCAGCCCCTTGGCCCAAGCTCTCATGTAGCGCTGAAACAGAGCATCCCGCTCGCGCCGGGGCAGCACGCTCTGACGCAGCCGGGCCCAGCTGACCATGGCCGCAGTCCACGCACCCAGCCCGACCAGCCGCAAATTGCTACGCACAAAGCTCAAGCGCCGGCCCCGTGAACCGTGCAGCCAGAATCGCAGTTCTCCGCCACGCTGACCGCACACAGCTTGCCCGAAACCAGCTTGACGCGCTCGAAGATCCAGCGCGCCAGCGCCTCGCTGGTCGGGTTGTCAAGCCCCGGAATCTCGTTCAGGTAGCGGTGGTCCAGCGCATCGTGCAGCGGGCGCCACGCCTCGTCGATGCTCGCGTAATCCACTACCCAGTCGAGCCGGTTGTCGAGCTCCCCGGTGACGTGCAGCGTCACGCGGAAGCTGTGCCCATGCAGCCGGTGGCACTTGTGATCCGCCGGCAGCTTGGGCAGGCGGTGGGCGGCCTCGATCCGGTACGAGCGGGTTAAAACTGTGCGCATTGGAGCTTCGAGCAGGGCCGAGACACACCGTTGCGGTGAGGCTAGCACAGCCGAGCTCCCGGGCCCGGAGCTTGCGCGCGAGACGTCATGCGGCCACGCTAAGGCGTCAAATGACCCGACTCGCGACGCCCACGAGCCCGGGCGGTCCGGTTCGCAACCGGTGGCCTGGGTCGCGCCCCGGACCGGCTGCCTGGCTGGCGGCTGCGCTGCTGTGCTCCGCCTGCGGCGGCGCTTCGAAGCAAGCGAGGAGCTACTCCGACAGCGCCCGCGGAGCCTACGAACGGGCACTATCGGACCTGCGATCGGGCAACTGCCTCGATGCGGGTCCGGCCTTTCACCGCATTCGCCGCAGATACCCCTACAGCCGCTTCGCGGCGCTAGCCGAGCTGCGAAGTGCGGACTGCCTCTTCGAGCAGGGCAAGTACGTGGAGTCCATACCCGCGTACCGCCGCTTCGTGCGCTACCGACCCTCGCACTCGGAGGTGCCCTACGCCCGCTTCCGTATCGCGCAAGCGTACTTCGAGCAGATACCAACCGATTGGGCCCTGGCGCCACCGGCTCACGAACGGGATCAAGCGCCGACGGTCGATGCGCTCAACGAGATCCGCCGCTTCTTGCAGGACTACTCCGACTATTCCTATGCGAATCAAGCCAAGAGAATGGCGCGTGCGGCACTGCGCCTGCTGGCGCGTCATGAGCTGTATGCGGCCCGTTTCTACCTGAATCGTGATCACCCGATTGCCGCCGTGGGGCGTCTGAGGACGCTGCTGCGTAGCTACCAGGGCAGCGGCCTGGAGCCCGAGGCACTGCTGCTGCTCGGACGCACCTACCTGAAGCTCAGGGACGGCAGACACGCCAAGGAAGCTTTCGGGGAGCTGGTAACGCGTTTTCCGCGCAGCAGCCAGGCTGCAGAAGCAAAGGATTGGCTCCGCAGCGCCGACTCCTAGCCCTACCCATAGCCCCTACCCGAACCTTGATCGTGGCCGGGCCGACAGCTACGATCGATCTGGAGTGGACGAGCGCATCAAACAGCTTCTCGCCCTGGGGCGGGAGCACTACGAGAAGCGCGAATACGACAAAGCATACCACTACCTAGGTCAGTTTCTCGAGCACACCGACACCTACGCCGATGTCTTCAACATGGTCGGTGTGATCCACCACGATCAGGGCCGGCTGGAGGAGGCCAGAGCGGCCTTCCTGCGCGCGCTGCGGCTCAACGAGCACTACACGGAGGCTGCGCTCAATCTGGCCGTAACCTACAACGATCTGGGCAAGTACGCCGAGGCGCAGCGCGTCTACGCGGACGCTCTGGATCGGGGACCGGATCGCAAGGGCGATATCGATCGCTTCGCCAAAGGTAAGATCGCCAATCTGCACGCCGAGCTGGCGCAAGCGTACGTCGATGTGGGAATGAGCAGCGAGGCCGTGCAAGAGCTGCGCAAAGCCATCCATCTGTGCCCGCGTTTTGCCGACCTGAGACTGAAGCTCGCCAACGTGTACCGCCAGGCAAACGACCTTGGAGCAGCGCGCTCGGAGCTCGAGGAGGCACTGCGCATCAAACCCGACTACGCTTCCGCGCGCATTGCGCTGGGGGTCGTATTGCTGGTACTTGGAAAGCGCAACGAAGCCGTCAAACAGTGGGCTCGTGCCGCCGAGCAACAGCCGGGCGATCAGTCGGCGCGCATGTACTTGCGCATGGCCACCAATCCACCCGCAGAAGGCGTGTCATCCCCCCCGTCCGAGCCGCCGTCAGCAGGTTCGTAGCCCTCGGTCCGTCGAGCAGCCACGCGGTGGGCGCAGTGGATGCAAGAAGCGCTCGATCAGATGAGCCTGCCAGGCCCAATTCGCATGCCGACGGCTCACCGCCCTTACCCAAGGCACCAACGATCTCGGCTACAAACTGGTCCCGTAGAGCCGACAACCGCCCCGCTCGCGTAGCGAGCGCTAGCCGGAAACGCAAGTTTCAGGCCGATACATCGCTGGCTTGCCAGGCCGCCGCTCTGTATACTACCTCGCCTTTGTCTACCACATCCCCCTACCACCCAACCGAGCCTGTTCCAAGGAACGGGAATTCCTCCTTACATAATTCGCTGGCCCTTGACGCCGATCGAACCTAGCGACCACCTCCAGGATAACGTCCATGGACCCCACGATCGACCTACTGCAGGGCGAGCTCGAGCGGCTTTTTGAGCTCGAGCAGCTGATCCACCTCAGTGCGCACGCGCTCGCCATACCCGCCGACGAGCTCGGTGGCGCGTCGAGCAAGGGAGCATTCGCACGCTCGCTAGTAACACGCTGCGCCAAGGACGATGCCCTGCAAGCCTTGGCAGACGCCATCGTGTTGAGCGCACCAGGGGCCGATGCTCGGCTCAAGGACCTCTCTCACGGCGCGAACGGGGAGCTGAGCCCCGGCACCCAAGTCGGCAACCT
>JAKSBK010000235.1 GCA_022361155.1 Pseudomonadota bacterium | reverse complement strand
GCTGTCAGTGAACGTGTGGCGTTGCCTCGAGCGTCTCCCCCGCCCTGTTGTCAGGCGCGAAGGCTCACGGCACGCTCGCGGAACCTCGTCGGCGTCACCGGAACCCAATCCTCGCGTGGTCAACGCCGGTCAGTGCGGTGTGCGCTCATTTGAAGTAGCTCCTTTCATACCAGACTCCAGCTATCTTTTGTTCTTCGTTCTCCGTGCGTAGCTGGAAAGCCATCTCAAAGGAAACACCATCGCCTACAGCTACGAAGCACTCCGAATCACGCTGGCTACGAACCATACGCCGTAGTTTAGGGGACAGCTTGGCGCACGCCACGGATAGACCGTCGATGCCATCCAAAAGCGCCAGCTTTGAAGTGTCAGAAAACAATGGTTCCTTTTCCACAAGGCATGCACTCACAGAACGGATGCGTTCAGGTGTCTTTGCGTACGAATCACAGCGATGAGGCTTGTTGGTTGATCTCAAGCGAAAGGGCGTGACACACAGACTGGCAAGTTTCCCTACTTCCCCTTTTGCCAGCGCACTTAGCCACCGCTCGGGCAACGGCCGATCTTGCTCGGTTGGCGGCGGCGGAAGCTCTGCTTTGTGATCCGTGCCTGTGCCCTTTGCGGAAGAAGAGTCGTCACTCTTCGTCTCCGACTCTGCCAACGTTGGATTGGACCTAACATGTCCCGCGGCTTGAGGGGCAGTGATTGTTTCGGTTTGGCGCCCTGGTGCCGTGTCCTGTGCAGGAGCGTCATCACATCCTGCAACGAAATAACAGAGAAGGAAGGTATAGAAATATGCTACCGCATATGGATTCGAAACGATCCTCCGCATATGGCGCATGGTTTCCATAAGAGTCCCGGAAGTTACAAGAGGGAGAATCCCTTGTTATAAGACCAATGCCATGGCTCGGATGAGTAGGGGTTGAATCCGAACCCTCCTGCATTGTTCTGAAGCCACCTGTACGCTGGCGTGTTTCTCAGTGCTGGTACGTTTTGTCGGTTCGTTGGGCCTATCGACGGATCGAGCACGAGATCAACTGCTCTGCCCGTATGGTGCTCCGTGCTCCCTGGAGGAGCGACAAACCGCCGTGCCGCTGCGGCGTTACCGTTATGGTCAATAAGAGCATCATTCCACAGTTGGGTCTGACGCGCCACCGACCGATACGCGGAGGTAAGCGTCAACGACCTGCTCACATTGAGTCCATCGGCCGCCGCTGCCTCCCGCATCGAGCGCAAGGCCGTGGCTGTGTCGGCAGTGAGCTGGAATCTCCGGCCGCCGGTATTCTCGCCTGCCGGATTGGCGAACCGGTCCACAGTGACAAGTTGGGACGGATCCGGTTCACCGAAGTCCGTCAGCCGACCCGCGGGTCCCGTCCAATAGGTGAAGTTGGGCGCACGAAACTCGCTCGCATGAGGTGTCTCCGTCTGAAACGTATCTGGTCCTGGCGGGTCACCCTCTCCCGTTGGGGTCGGCTCTGGCGGCGGGGTCGAGCCTCCTCCGTCCCCGCCCGTGAGGAAGTTCTTGATCTTGCCGCCAAGCTTCTTGAAGAAGCCCCCGGTTTTCTTAGCGCCCTTGCCGATCTGCCTGCCCGCCCACTTGATGTCTTGCTTCGAGATGCAGGCGCCGTAGAAGCAGATCAGCTGCTCGGGGGTGGGGCAGTTGCTTCCGTCGCACCTGTCGTGATGGTCAAACCCACTGGGATCTGTCCAATTCAACGGATTATTGACCACATAGCTATACCGGTTCCACGACTGGCTATTGCCGGGCTCGGGCACGAACGGGTCGGGCTGCAAAAACCTCCCCATATGCGCGTCGTAGATTCTGCCCTTCATGTTCACGAGGCCGAGCTTGTTGAAGTGCTCGTGGCCGGTGTAGCCGAGTCGGGTCTTGGGGCGGTTCGGGTCG
>JAKSBK010000234.1 GCA_022361155.1 Pseudomonadota bacterium | reverse complement strand
GATCTCGAAACACGTTTACTACAACCTCCGTCCATGTAGCCGGGGTATGCGCAATCACCCTACCGTAGCTGGTGTCGCCCAGACCGACGGTTGCCTGCACGCCTGCAAGCAGGTCGACTGGTTATCGAAAGCAACGACCGTGCCGGCCCTTCGTTCAACGCTTGCGCGGTAACCACGGGCAAATCGAAATGAACACAGGCGTTGTCTGTGCAGGTATTTCGGACAGTATGAACACTTTTCATATGACTTGTTTCGATGCAACCGTGTCAAAAACTCGGAGCTTGACTCCAGGAATGCGGCAAAAGTCTGAGAAGTGGCTACAGTATTTGTTAGAGGGGGATCGGGCCCCATGGGATCGAACGACGCATGACAGGGCGCGGACAAGGCAGCCCGGAAACCACGAGGTCCGGGGAGATTTCGTCGGCGGCGACCAAGCTGGGCGTGCTCTTGCTGGTGGGGATGGGGCTGGTGTGGTTGGTACGCCTACCGCGAGCGCTGCCGCCTACAAGACTTCCGGCGCTACAGCTATCCGACAGCGAGATACGGAGCGCGCTGCACAGGGACAGGGTCGACAGCAGGGCAGCTGCCAGCGGCGTTCAGCTCGAGATGCTGCACGAGCTCGTGCTCGAAAAGGGGCGCTCGGAGGCCCGCCCCACAGAGCCGCGCCAGCAGCGGCTGAAGCGGGACCGCGAAATCAGAAAGACGCTGGCAGCCGTCCAGGCGGAACATGGCGCGCAGGGGCTTTTGACCCTGCGGGCAAGAGCGACGGAGCTGTACGAGCAGGCGCTCGCTCGAGAGCTCGCCGACGGAGAGGCAAAGGCCGTGCTCGGCTCGTTTCCACAGGTCCTGCAGCGCTATGGGCTGACACAGAACGGTCGCTTCGTGGGGCCCCGTTTTGTGGGGCGCGTGTTGTACAAGGCCCGCTGGAACCTGATTTGCGGCCTGGCACCGGCCTGGAAGCTCAGCAGGGTGGAGCAAAGAGCCTACCACGGCTGGCTTGCCTTGCATGCGAAGGGCGCCCCCTTGCGCCAGCGGCTTGCGGCACTCGACGCCTACGGCCGAGCCGGTGGCGAGCAGGCCGAGGAGGCGCGCGCCGTGCTGCTGTACCGCGCGGGGCAGCCTGCGGAGGCGCTGCTCGCGCTCCGCCGCGCGTACGAGCGGGAGCCCTCGGTGCGTTTGGAGAGCTACATGCTCGGGATCGAAAGCGCGCTGGCGGATGGGCACTGAGGGAGGACGAAAGCCGGTCCGGCGCGATTCTGGACAGGAACTAGTGCCTCGCCACAGGAATCCTGATCGTTTGGCCCCAGCCCTGGCGCCCGCTGGCGGCGTTGGGACCTCCTCGAATATGCGCTGCACAGCATCGAAATTAACCGCAGTCTTCGTCGGTCCGCCTTGCCAGCGAGCCCCACTGCAG
>JAKSBK010000233.1 GCA_022361155.1 Pseudomonadota bacterium | reverse complement strand
TGTCGAAGCCACGATCGAAGCTGAGGATCTCGCGGACGCGATGGTGCGTCATCACGGCCGCGTGCACGGCATCGCGTGCGGATAGCTTGTCCGAGCCCATCAGGATGTCCTTGGCCTGGATGACCAGGCTCCGGTCGATGGTGTGCGGGATTTCGGATACAGGACACTAGTAACGCTTCCCCCGGTGATGGCCGCGTCCGCGGCGTCCGTGATGCCAGCGCCCGTGATGGCTGCGCTGGGCAAGCAGCGCCAGCATGGCGTCCTTGCACTCGGGAGATACCTCCTGGCGCTTTTCGACCAGGCAGGTCATGGCTGCCTTGGGATCCGCTGCGTCCTCGCACAGGGCCTTCACGTCGGGCTCGCATTGCTCGCGTATCTCGCGTGCATGCGTCCCGCGCAGCTCCTTGAGGCGCAGGCGTTGTTCGGGGCTCAGCAAACCTCGGATCCGCAGCATGGTGGAAAGCCGCAGCTTGTGCAGCTGCGACTCGATTCGGCCCAGCTCGGTGGCGGTCTGCATGACGGCGGCCTCGTCCGGCCGTTCTTGATCGAGCAGGCCACGCAGCTGCTTCTTGAGCTCCCAGCGCTTGGCGCGCAATCGCTTTGCTTTGGCCCGGGTTTCTTGCAGCACGTGCTGGGCTCCCGCCTTGGTGCCGGCATCGAGCCCGAGCTTGTCGGCCAAACGCTCGATGTCAGGGCCCTCGGCGTGCTTGTGGCCGCGCCCAAACTGCGCCTGGCTCGTCGCGGCCAGTGCACACGCCACGCACAACGCGCCGGCGAAAGAAAGTCTCTTCAAGATGGTTCTGCTCATGGTTGGTTCTCCCTGGTGCTCGCTGTTCAAAATCACATGCCCTTGGACACGCGAAGTCGGGTTCTGGTTTACCCCCGGGCGAGGCCTTGCCCCGGCGACAAGGCCCTGCCCCGAGCCGAGGCCTTGACCCAAGCCGAGGCCTTAGGAGCCGCGATCCGGGCGCGCTCCGCCCACACGTCCGGTCTGGATAGTTTATTTTTGTCGCGCCTCCTTACCCCAGCTTACCCCCAGCCGAGGCCCTGGGACCTGCTATGCTGCGGCGCCCTTTGAATTAGAACCGCCCTGTCAACCGAAACCGCCCTGTCAACCGAAGCCGCCCTGTCAACCGAAACCGCCCTGTCAACCGAAACCGCCCTGTCAACCGAAACCGCCATGCCTGCCGCACCAGCCTCCGATGTTTCGCGCGAGCCCTTCCTGCGCCAGATAGGCGCTTTTGGTGGGGTCTACTGGGCCGCCAACTGGATGGAGCTCGTGGAGCGTTTCGCCTACTACGGCGTGCGCGTGGTGGTGCCGATCTTCATGGTGCTGTCGCTCGAGGCGGGCGGGCCCGGCTTCAGCTTCAGTGAGAAGGGCGAGCTCTTCGCCATGTGGGCCCTCGTGCAGAGCTTCGTGCCGATTTTCTCCGGAGGCTTCGCGGACCGCTACGGCTACAAGCTCAACATCGCCTGGGCCACGGTGTTCAAGATCATCGGTTACCTGTTGATGGGATTCTGCACGCCGCTGGCAGTCTTGCTGGTCGACGTGCCGCTCGCCGAGGCGCGGGCCCAAGGCAACGACTCGGCCAAGGAAATCTTCTACGCCGGTGCCATGCTGCTGGCATTTGGCACGGCCATCTTCAAGCCCGGGGTGCAGGGGCTGATCGCGAACCGGATGCCCAAGCAATCGGCGTCGCTTGGCTGGGCGCTCTTCTACCAGATGGTCAACATCGGCGGCTTCATGGGTCCCCTCATCGCAGGCTATTTGCGGGTGCTCGAGTTCGAGTACGTCTTTGTGGCCTGTTCGTTCGGCATCGCGCTCAACTTCGTTCCGCTCCTGTTTTTCAAGGAGCCCGAGCACCACGGTGCGCTCAACCAGGCCGGCCCGGCCAAGCTCGTCACGGACGCGCTGCGTGGCCTGCTCGATCCGCGGCTTTTCTTCTTCACGGTCGCGTTCGCCGGTTTCTGGTTGATGTTCTATCAGCTCTTCGACATCCTGCCGAACTTCATCAACCAGTGGATCGACTCGCGCGGCGCCGCCGACCTGCTCGCGAGCGCCTTCGGCGCGGGCAGTGTGCCAACGGTCAACGGCGGTAACCTCACGCAGGAGTGGCTCATCAACCTGAACGCCCTGCAGATCAGTCTGCTGGCCTTCGCTGTGGGCTACCTTACGGGCAAGATCCGATCGCTCACCGCGATCATCGTGGGCATTCTGGTTTCTGCAGTCGGCATCTACATGCTGGGCATGAACATGAGCGGCTGGTGGATTCTCCTGGCCATCGCGGTGTTTTCGTTCGGCGAGATGGCAGCGAGCCCGACCAAGATGCGCTACCTGGCCTCGATCGCGCCCCCCGGCAAGGAGGGCCAGTACATGGGCTACGTGAACATGACGGTGGGCATCGGCTGGTCGGTGGGCTCCATCGTGGCGGGCGACTGGTACGAGAAACACGGCGACAAGATCGAGCTGGCGCGGCAGCACCTGGTCGAGCACGCCGGGCTCGACGCAGGCACGGTCACGGCGCTGCAGCGTGAAAAAGTGATGGACCTGTTCGAGCGCACGCTGGGCGTGGACGGGTGGCAGGCGCGCGAGATGCTCTGGCAGGCCTACGAGCCCTACAGCATGTGGTCGCTCTTCACGGGAATCGGCATCGTGTCGATGCTCGGCATCGTGGCCTACAACTGGCTGCTGCAGCGCGCAGAGGCAGAGCCCGGGCACAGCTTCAACACGCGTGGTCACCTGTGGGTGCGTGCAGCCCTGCTTCCCATCGTTGGTGTCTTCGCGTACGCCTGCGTCGAGCGTTTCTCCCTGGCCCTTTTTCTCTTGGCCTGCATGTTCGGCATGATGCTGGTCGCGTCCTTCTTCCCCGAGCGCCGCAGGCACGACGCCGGCGCGCTGCCGGCGACCCAGCGCTCTTGACGGGTGGAATAGCTCAGGGCGCGGGCCCTTGGGGCGCTGGCCGGACTGGACACGCCGCCCGAATTCGTGCAAGGGATACGGTACCGGAAACACAGCGTGTCTGGCTGTGACGGCTGTCGGTCGGCCCGAGCCCGCCGACAGGGCTCGACAGCGAGCCGCAGCCGCCGCAACAAAAAAGACGAGGAGTGCGCTATGAGCGGGCTACACGGCAGCCATCTGATCGGTGGGGAAGCATCGCGTCAAGGTAAAGAGGAGTTCTTTGCCTTCGATCCAACGACTGGCGCGCGTTTGCCCACGGGTTTCGTCGACGCGACCGAGCAGGAGACCGGGCAAGCCATGAAGCTGGCGCGCGAAGCCGAGCGGCCGCTGAGAGTGCTCGATTCAGGGCAGCGAGCGGCTTTTCTGGAGCGCATCGCGGACGAGATCGAGGCGCTCGGCGATGTGCTGGTCGAGACAACGTCGCGTGAAACCGGGCTACCGAGCCAGCGCCTGCTCATGGAGCGCGGTCGCACCACGAACCAGCTACGCCTGTTTTCGGCCATCGTGCGCGAGGGCTCGTGGGTGGATGCTCGCATCGATCACGCGCAGCCTGACCGCACACCCGTTCCGAAGCCGGATCTGCGCTCGATCAAGCGTGCGCTCGGTCCGGTGGTGGTGTTTGGGGCCAGCAACTTCCCGCTCGCCTTCTCGGTGGCCGGCGGGGATACGGCCTCGGCGATCGCGGCCGGTTGTCCGGTCGTGGTCAAAGCCCACCAAGCCCACCCGGCAACCTCCGAGCTGACGGCCACGGCGGTGTCCAAGGCCGTTGCAGCGTGCGGGCTGCCTCAGGGCGCGTTTTCGCTGCTGCAAGGTCGCAGGGTCGAGGTCGGCCTCGGGCTCGTGGCTCACCCGTTCACCAAGGCGGTTGGTTTCACCGGCTCGCTGCAGGGCGGCCGCGCGCTCTTCGACGCCGCTGCCGATCGCCCCGAGCCCATTCCCGTCTACGCCGAGATGGGTAGCACGAACCCCGTGTTCCTGTTGCCGCGCAAGGTAGCCGATGGCCCCGAGCGGCTCGCCGAAGCGTTGCATGCCTCGGTCACGCTGGGGGTCGGCCAGTTCTGCACCAACCCAGGCGTGGTCGTCACCATGGACGACGACGCGACCCAGAAGCTGCTCGCAAAGCTCGAGGAGCTGACCACGCAGGCGCCCACGGCTGCGATGCTGCACGCCGGCATCCGCACAAGCTACGACGAGCGTTGCCGACAGCTCGCCGGTGTCGCCGGCGTGAGCAGCGTGGCGAGCACGCAGGCCGAGGCGGGCCCGTGCGCGGGCAGGCCGCAGGTGTTTCACGTGGAAGCGGCGACCTTCCAGCAGGAAGGGACCCTGCGCGAGGAGGTGTTTGGACCCAGCACCATCGTGGTTCGCTGCAAGTCCAAAGACGAGCTGCTCGAGGTCGCTCGCGACTTGAGCGGCCAGCTCACCCTGACCATCCACGCCACTGCGCGCGACCTCGAGGAGTTTGGCGAGCTGCCGCAGCTCATCGAGGAGCGAGCCGGCCGCCTGGTTTTTGGCGGCTTTCCCACCGGGGTCGAGGTCTGCCCCTCGATGCATCACGGTGGACCCTACCCGGCGACTACGGACGTACGCTCCACCTCGGTCGGCACGGCTGCGATCGCTCGCTTCGCGCGACCGGTCTGTTTTCAGAACTGGCCGTCCGAGCTGTTGCCCCCCGAGCTGCAGGACAGCAATCCACGCGGGATTCTGCGCATAGTCGACGGCGTCTATCAGCGTTAGGGAGTATTCGCGCGACAGCGCGCCTTGCTGGCCGGGCGCCTCAAAGCCGACCTGGAGATGTTGTTTTGACCCGACGCCTAAGCGAAGTGGCGTGTTTCAGGTGGCCAGGACCAACGTGGGACGGCAGCTCTTGGCGCTGGGTGGTCGTGGTCGTGGTCGTGACCGTGACTATCGACAGAGCTTGGTGAGAATCTCAACGATACGGACGACCAAGTTGCTTGGAATCGCCGGTCTCGGCAGCAGACGTGGTACCGAGGACGTGTCTGACACTGGCTAGGTTGCCTCGTACCGGCCACGGCCACGACCACGACCACGACCACGACCACGACGACCACCACGATGTGCGATCGTCCACGGTCCGGGTGTGCTCAGGCACGCCGCAGCCAGATCAATAGACCTCGTCCGTGATCCTGTAGGGTTATTGAAGACACTCCCTAGTGTCCTGGATCCCTGATTTCGTACACAAGTCTGCGAGCGATTGGCGTCGCTCGGGCTGGGCTACTTCTTGCCCCTGGTGTAGATCGCGAACGCGGCGCCGGTCGGATCCTGGCACTGGGCGATGCGGTCGTCGCCCGGAACGTCCATGGGCCCGTTGAGGATCTTGCCGCCGTGCTGCTTGATGCGCTCCACCGTGGCGTCCATGTCTGCCACGTTGACGTAGTAGAGCCAATGCGGCGGCAAGCCCATCTGCTTGGCCACGTTGCTCATGCCGCCCTTGGTCAGCTCGGCCTCGTCGTGAAACATGAAGTAGGTGCCGGCAGGACCCATGTCCATGGAGCTTCTGTGCCTCCAGCCGAACAGCTCGCTGTAGAATTTCCAGGCTCCTTGGTAGTCGGTGGTGTTGAGCTCGGACCAGCAGAACTCGCCAGGTTGCTCGCCGGCCGATGCCGGCATCTCTCCTTGGGGTTTGTAGATGGCAAACACGGCGTTTTGGGGGTCTGCCAAGATAGCGATGCGTCCCACGTTCGGGATGTCAAAGGGCGGCTTGTAGATCTTGCCGCCCAGCTTTTCGGCCCGGGCGCTCGTGGCATCGGCGTCGGCAACGGTGGTGTAGGCCAGCCAGTGCGAAGGCGCGCCCATCTTGCGCGCCTCGTCGGGCAGCGTCATCACGCCGCCGATCGCACGCTCTCCCACGAGCCACAGCGTGTAAGGGTTGTTCGGATCGGCGTTCTGCCAGGGCTGGGTCTTCCAGCCGATCACCTCGGTGTAGAAGCGAATTGCCGCCTCGGTATCCGTGCTCATGCAATCGTACCAAACGTTTTGTCCTACCGATGTCATGCTGGGTCTCCGTGTTCGGGTTGGTCCATAGGCCGTGGTGCTGTGCCCGCGAGCGCCGCCCGCCAGGGTCCATAGTCCTTCGCAGGCCGCTACGTTACTCTATTTTCGGGCAAGCCCCGCAGGAAAGCTCGGCGCCGGCCGATCGTGACCCCGCTGGACATCCCGGGGTCGAGCGCGCTTTCCTCGGAGCGCATCACGGTGTCTACTGGATCACATGCTTCGCGTACAGTTCATCCACGGTCTCGAGGGCAGTCCGCAGGGCAGCAAAGCCCAGTTTCTGGCGCGTCACTTCGATGCGCGTACACCCGCCATGGACACGAGCGACTTCGAGGTCTGTGTTCGATTGCAGGCGGATTTCATCCGTAGCTTCAAGCCCGAGGTGCTGGTCGGCTCCTCGTTTGGTGGTGCGGTCGCGCTTCGCCTGCTGCGGGACGGCGTGTGGCGCGGACCCACCTTGTTGCTCGCCCAGGCCGGGATCAAGCTGGGTGCCGCCTGCAAGCTGCCCGAAGGAGTCAGGGTCTGCCTGGTGCATGGCCGGCGCGATGACATCGTGGATCCGGCCGATAGCCGCAAGCTCGCGCTGACCGGCACACGGGGCCTGGTACGCCTCGAAGAGGTCGACGATGGGCACCGGCTGCAGAGCCTCGTGAGCAGCAGCCGTCTGGCCGAGCTGGTCCGCGAGCTGGCGCCGCAATGACGCGGAAGCGCGCCGGCGAATCGCATCCACCCTGCGCGGCCGGTCTCGACCAGTTACTCTGTCACGAGCCCTTCGGCGGTGCTGAGGATTCGTGCTTCGATCGGCCATGCGCCTGGCACTGGTGTGCGTGTTAGCCTACGCGGCGATCGCGGTCTTCATGGCTTTGAGCATCGACTCGCTCGTCTTCTTCCCCAGCCGGGATGTGGAAGCGACACCCGCACACGTAGGGTTGCGCTACGACGAGGTGCAGCTTCGAAGCCGGGACGGTGAACGGCTGGGTGCATGGTACGTGCATTCGAGGAGGCCAAGCGAGCTGGCCGGCCGGCCTCCGCCCATGGGCGTAGTCGTGTTCTGCCATGGCAACGCCGGCAACATTTCGCACCGGCTGGAAACGCTCGCCCTGTTGGCAGACCTCGGGCTCGACGTGCTCATTTTCGACTATCGGGGCTACGGCACGAGCACCGGGGTTCCCAGTGAAGCCGGCCTGTATGCGGACGCGGAGGCGGCCTACCACCACGTGCTTCAGGTGCCCGGCCTCGACCCCGGTCGCGTGATCCTGATGGGTCGCTCGCTGGGTGGAGCCGTGGCCATCTGGGTTGCTAGCGAGCACCCCGTGGCGGGCCTCGTCGTCGAGTCGACCTTTACGCATCTGGCGGACGTGGGCCGCCATCATTACCCGTGGCTGCCCGTCAAGCTGCTGGTCGGATCGCGTTTCGCATCCGTCGATCGCATCGCCGGTGTGAAGGTGCCCAAGCTGATGGCGCACAGCCCGATCGACGAGATCATCCCGTACGCACTGGGACGCAGACTGTACGAGGCGGCTCCCGAGCCGAAGCGTTTTCTGGAGCTTTCCGGCGGTCACAACGATGGGGTGTTTGTCACGGGCTCGACGTACGTGCAGGCGCTCGGCACGTTCTTCGACGAGGTGCTCGGCGCTCGAGCCGGCCGGTAGCCGGCTCGCGTCGATGGTGCGATCGTAAACGCAACTACTTGCCGAAGGCTTGACCGTAAAGATCGCGCGCGACCGCCATGGTGCCAGGGTAAGCCACCCCGTAGCCGCCCAGAATCACATCGGTTCTGGAGAGTGGAGCCGAGGGGGATCGAACCCCTGACCTCATGACTGCCAGTCATGCGCTCTCCCAGCTGAGCTACGGCCCCTGGGTGTTGTTGTCACCGGCGCGCGGAGCGGCTGGCATGTAGCATCGGCTTCGGGGGGGTGTCAACGGAGGCTTGTTCGGTCCTCGGAGGGGAACTTACGCGAGAATCCAGGTGGCAGCGTTGTTTGACGCGACGCGCTAGCGCGGGTTTTTTGACCAGCGGCTGGTCGGGCGGCAGCCTGGCAGCATGGCTGGGTTGAGCAGCCGGGCCTCGTTCGGTGCGGGTCGGTTGGCCGGGGTGCTCTGCGTTCGCGTCCTCGCAGCGCTCCTGCGATGCAGGGGCAGGCTCCAGCGGTGGACCGCGGCGCCGCTGCTGTTGCTCGGAGTGCTGGGCTGTCAATCGCTGGCAGAGATCGAGTTGATCGAGCTCGAAGCGATCAAGCCGGATGCGGTGGAGCCGGGGGAGCGGCTGCAGATCCTGGGCGAGGGGTTTGCCTTGGATCGATCCTGCCGGGTGCGCTTCTCGGGCTACGCCGAGCGGAGCGAGGGGGAGGCGGTTCCGGTGTTGTTCGAGGTTGAGGGGCGGGCGCTTTCGCCCAGGGCGGTCGAGGTGCAGGTGGACCCCATAAGCTTTGCTCCGTTGCGGCCACGGGCGGTGTTCGTGGGGGAGGTAAGCGTGCGTTTTGCGGCGCCCGACCGGGGTGTCGAAATTGCCGGCACCATGGGCGATGTTCGGCTCGCTTTTGCTTCCTCGCTGCCGCCGGCCCGCGTCGCATCCGAGATTGACCGCCAGGAGCAGGCCACCCTTACACCGATGCAGCT
>JAKSBK010000232.1 GCA_022361155.1 Pseudomonadota bacterium | reverse complement strand
TCATCTTGTCCGCCAGCCAGCCCTTGCGGTGGTCGAAGTTCTTACCCGAGACCTGGTCTTGACCGCACAGGAACGCCCTTCGCACGCACCGTGACATCACGTGATACCAAGGCGTTACCTCCACGCTTACCTGCTCCGCTCTCGCTGTCGGCATAGCCTCACCATGGCACAGGGACTCCCCCGATGCAAGTTAAAATGGGTGTCAAAATTAACTCTTCCCCCGATGCAAGTTAAAATGGGTGTCAATATTAACTCTTTCTGGCTCGCCACGGCCTCGGACCCAGATCCCCGCCACCGCGTTCCATTCCGAGCCCGCCCGGGCAGTCGAGCTTGCCGCTGGGCAGCTGAGCGGGGAGCTGAGACCAACGCCGGTCCGCCGAGCCGATGCAGCTGTGCATGTCGCGCCCCGCAGAAAAGGTGCTCCCCGACGCTCGCCGTTCGGTTGACCGCCACCAACGCCCTCGCCATCCTAGCCTGGGCCCGCATCAAGCCCCGGTCGACCCGTGACGCTACTTGGCGCCTACCCCCCTTTCGCATACTTAAATGCCCTTCTCGCCCATCAGGGTGCTCGACGCGAACTGGTGTCCTCGGTGTTTGCGCCAGAAGATCGGTGACTGCTCGTGGCCGAACGGTCTACAACAATGGAGTTTCGGCACCAGCATCAGCAGTCCGGACAACCGCGAATGGGAATCATGCACCACAACGGAGGGGTTTGCTGTCTACTCGGCCATGGCCTCGTGGTTCGACCCGAACAATCCGGGCACCCAGCCCATCGGCTGGGGCGTCAACTTCGAGAACGCGCAGGTTCCGTATGCCTGTGGCCTCGTGCAAAACGGCAGGTTTCCCGAGTTGGCTGTTCGGGCATTCTGGGATCTCGACGACGCGAACAATGAAAACGGCCTCGGATCCGCGTTCCCCGACGCGTCCAATTGGGATAGCTGGTTTATCGCCGGCTGGTGGGCTCCGATGCCGGACGGCACCGGCAATCGTCAGGATCAGGAAAGCGATGCAAACGGAGTCAACCTATGGGACTACGCGTTCACGGGAGCGACGATGCCCCCTATCGACCAAAACACCCTGTTGCGGCACTACTGCATGCAGGTGCAAGATCTGGGCTAATACGATGCGGTTGGACAGGGGCTCCGACCCATGTGGACTGGACTCCGTTCCGGAGCGGGGCAGGGAGCGAAGCCGGTAGATGAGGAAGTCACCACGGTGGCTAGTGCTAGTGGCTTGGGTCCTGGCCGTGTCTTCGGGTTGCGGTGGCCACGACGGCGATACCGGTGGTGGGCGAGAGCTCAGGGCGTTCGTGACAAGGATGGCAGGGGTATGCAGTTTCTTGCCCGACAGATGCAGGTACGAGGTCGAAATCGCGGAACCGCGCCGGCTTCGCTTCGAAGATCAGGCGGGGGTGCTGGAAGTTGCGATGACGAACGAAGAGATGGCGCTGATCCACGCGACCGTGCTGGCGGATTCCTTTCAGGCAGCGCTGAGCAGAAGGCTGTCGGAGGGCGTCCAGAGCTGCCAAGACCTGACAGACTACTCGATCACCTGGATCTTTAAGTGGGCAGACTCGACGGATACCTTGTTGGACATCGAAGGTTGTCTTTCTGAGCCGACCCATCCTTTTGGCGCCTTGAGTGCCCTTCTGACCGAGCTTAGGAACAAGTACTTGCAGGGATGCACGAACCTGAACACGGGCTGGGTGTACGATCCGTACGGGCCACCACGTCCCGAGCCTCCTCGAGCCCTGTGTGCTGCCCTTCTGTGGTAGGGGCTCAAAGCAGCTTCGAGCAAGGGTGGGGCAACATGCCGCTCCAGTCACCCCGGAGCCCGACCTACCAGCGTAGGACTCGGCGACGCCTCCCTGAGCATGGTGCAAGAGGTCCTTGCGGCGCACCAGCGCCCGGCGCCAGTGGCGCCAGCAACTGGCGCTGATCCGGCGGTGCCAGCCTGCGCCCCACCGCCGGCTCCGCCGCCGCTTCGTCCTGCTGTATCACACAAGTGGCGAATTAAGACATCCAATATAAGGTTCATCAAAGCCAACCCCGCGAGCACCTCGGGGCATCACCCGAACGCCGTGAGCTCACCGGGTCCTGGCGCTGGTTCACAGATACCCGCGGAGTC
>JAKSBK010000231.1 GCA_022361155.1 Pseudomonadota bacterium | reverse complement strand
GACGCGGGCAACGCAGCGCCTTTTTCGAGGCGGTCGCGGCCGTACGCGCCTTCCGCACCGCCTACCGCGCCGCGCTCGAAGCCTGGCGGCGAGGAATTCGTGAGGCGCAGTTTCCACACGGCACCTGGTTCATGTGCCATTTCCACGGCGCTGAGGCAGCGCCCGGTTAGCGGCCGCCAGCGAGCCGCCTCCGATCCGAGTAGCACCCAACGGGACCTTCGCAGTCTCATACAGCGCTGCGCGCTCAGTGCTTGGGCTCGTGTACCTTTGCCGCGCCGTTGTGCGGCTCTCCCACACCAGCCGGCCCGTAGAGACGCCGAAGAGCCCGACCGGTGACCGTGGGCTCCAGCTGCGAGCCGCCACCGCCGCCCCGTTCCGGATATCCCCAAGCCTCAACGCGGGTCAGGTCGTCGGCCGGGGCGGCGGCGCTGCAGCACCTTGACGCCGAGCGCTAGCAGCCGATGCAGCTCGGCCAGGAACCTGGGCAAGGTGCCTCGTACATCGGTCAGCACCAGATGATGGTGGGATGACATCAGGATCGCCGCGTGCAAACGTATCCCGTGCCGCTGCGCGCTGACGGCCAGGCATATCGTACACATCCTTTAGGTCGTCTGGCAAGCGATCCCATGCTGCGAGACATGCGCGATGGGCTTCGCCAACGTTGCGCCTTGCATTCAACAACGCGTACGGTAGGTAATTCTCGGCTTCCCGCTTCTCAAGCAGCCAACATGGCACGCCGCGGCGTGAGCAAGTCGCAAGTAGCTTCCGAGCCTCTTTGCTCGGCGGGGCGGTGGGGGTCGCGCGGTCGCTGTCCACGACGACCGCAAGCCGCGGAACCGGGCTACTTCTGACGCAACGCTCTTCAACGTACCGCGCCATCTGTCCCTTCCCTCCCAAACTATCGAAACGTATCGGCTCCGTGACGTTATTCAGCAACCTAGCCAACCGATGATCCAGTTCGCGGACCACACGAGTTAGGAACGCACGGTCGCTGAAGCGGTTCTCCACAAGTACAACAAACGGCTCCTCCGCGAGTCGTGCCGCCTTCTCGGGCGTCAGCTCATCGTGCTGAATTCGCGTTTGCACCACGCGGAGGCGTCGGTGATGCGGCGCGTTGGAACCCCATGCGCTTCGTCGGACAGCGGCCACAAAGAGCTCTTGTACCCATGTGCCAGCGCTGCCTCGGTCCGCCACCCAGGAGGAATCCGAGAAAGTCTCCAGTCCAGTGACTTCCCAGATGTGCCAACCGTCCTCGACTTTTCGCAGAATTGTGTCTAGCCATCTGTGCGCCGTCGCATCCGCGGCTGCAGCCGGCGTGATTTGAACAATCATGGTTTGGACCTCGTTCGAGAGGCCCTGCGGATAGCCAGAATCTCTTCATAGTCTTCGTAGAAGACCCCCTCAGGCCAGTCCTCTACGTCTCCTTCATCCGTAATCTTGATCTGGCGGGCGGTCGTCCCACCTTTGCTGCTCTCGTCGATCCAATGAACCGCAACTTGTTCGGGAACCAAGCGTCCTTCGGCGACCCATCGTCGTGCACGCAGGAGCAGCAGCTCCGAATGCGTCTCCACGACGAGTGGTCGAGCTAGGAGCACCGAGTGCTTCAAAAGAAGGTCCGCAATGCTCGGATGCGCGGCTGGGTGAAGCTCGGCTTCGGGATGTTCGATCACATCAATTCCGGCGGCGGCGTCGCTGCGCGTCAGCATGCGAACGACGACCGGCAGGGCTTGAATGAGGCCCTGCCCGGCCTGCTCGATTGCCACGGCAGTTGAAGTTCCGGCTGACCGTGCTTCTAGAAGTCGGAACTCCGCTTGCTCACGAAGGTAAATGGATACTGAGAATACACTCTCATACCAACGGCGAGTTGCTTCTAGCAGGCCGGGCGACGCTGCGAGCACGCTTGGGGCCTCGTGCCCATCGGGATTGAACTCTATGGCCTTCGCCCTCATAGCTCTGAAAGGTGATGGCTGGACACTTCGCGGTGATCGGAGATAGCGGACACCCCGTGCCCACTCTCGTGCCTGATTCCACACGCTCGCCAGATGCCCCGGAACGGCCTCGGCATTCACCGGGCGGAGCCCGCGCCAATCGATTGAAATGGGGGACGTTTCGTGATCGTCGACGCGTCGTGCGTAGTCGCGCCGGGCCGGATCCACATCACAACGCACCAGCTCGACGCTTCGGGCGCCGTGCCGAAGCGACCAGTTCGTTATCACTTGCTCCGGGTCACTGCCCGGTCCCGCGACCACCGATTGGACCCTCACATCGAGTGTTGTCGTCTCCCCGCCACAATCCCATCCGGCCGCAATGCGCACGCTCCCGTGGATCGCTCGTGCGTTCACCAGATCCTGAAATGTGTTTCCATGCTCCACGCCACATCCCGCCAATGGCAGCGGCTCTGCTGAGGTCGCTCGTTCGTCGAGCGCAGCGGCAAGAAGTGGTATCACCCGCGCCAGCGCACTCTTGCCCGCGTTGTTGCGTCCCACCAGAACGGTGAAGGGTCGAACATCAAGCCGTGTCGATCTCTTGTACCCCTTGTAGCGCTCTACCTCTATCCACTTGATATTCATGAAGACGATCTCCTGGGTCGAGCCGCACACTGCAAGCTGCTTCGCAGCGCGGGCCGACTTGGCGAACGGGGTATGTCCAACTTCATAGCGCAACCGAGGACGGGTGGCGGGGTCGAAGCGGGAAGATGCCATGATGACGGGCGTGTCTGTCGGAGCGCAGACAGGTGGTCTCCTCCCGTCGGTGGTACGACACCACTGTCATAACGTGACAGCATACAGCGACCTCGTGCGATTGGGCACGGGTCAAGAGCGGGGCGGGTGCACGACCGGTTTGAGGGTCTCGGGAGTGATCCTGGTGGGGGCGGTCCGGTCCGAGGGGTCTTGCGGGGGGCTGCGGAGCTATGATCTACAGACAGGATGAGTGGCTCAAAGCAACCCCCTACGAATCTGGACGACGTAACGGACGATGAGCTGGCACAGGAGCTGGCGCGTCGCCGCGCGTCTCGGCTAAGCGGACGCAAGATGCTGGAGGCCGAGGAAGCCGTGGAAGAGCACGGCCACGCCGACCATGTGCAGACGCTGCGCTCTGTGGTGCAGGAGAGGATGGAGCGACAGGACGGCGGTCCTAGCCCTTGCCCCCGTTGCGGCCAAACGGCCTGCGTCAAGGCCGTAGACGCTTGCGGGAAATGACCCGGGTGTGCTTGTCAGAAGTGCCCCTCTGGCCGGGGTGGACGGCCGCGCGTAGCCGCATGAGTTGAATAGCGGCGACTGGATAGGTGCCGGGCACCATGCCCGGATGAAAAAGCCAAGACCCAAGCCGCCGCTGCGTGCAGTGTATGTACTGGTCGCAGCAGTTGTTCGGCCCGCCCATTGCGTCGGTGCCAGCCTAACGGCCACGTCCGGAGTGAAATCGGAGGCAGAGTGAAATCGGAGGCAGTGGGGCGGCGATGCGGGAGCAGCTCGTCGAGCAGGGTGCAAAGTAGAGCACCGCAGCTCGGCCCACGACTCCAACCGGAACGGGGTGTGCAGCCCATACCCCTTCAACTACACGAGGTCAGCCGAGCCAACCAGGTGCACCCCACGGGATGCTTGCGCTGAAATCACCGAAAAATCTCCCCCACTTCTGCACCAGCATGTAGCTAGCGGTCCTCTCCCGCCGGCCGGATCACGCCATGGCCGAAACGCCCGCGGAGCTCGTCCAGGGCGCGGTCGAGACGCTGCCTTCGCTGCCCATCGTTTCGCGCGAACAGATCGAGCTGTTCCGGCTTGGAGCCCGACACAAGCTGGAACGCTGCCATGCCGACCAGGCGCATCGGCTCGTCCCATTCGAACTCCGGCAGCAGGCTGAGCGCGGCACGGTACAGCGGGCCCGCCGAATCGGTAGCTCGCCCCGTGCTTCGTTGTCGAGTCATGAGCCGGAAGCTCGCAGTCTTGAGCTTGACCCTGACTCCCCGTGCAAGCACGCCTTGCTCGCGCAAGCGCGCGGCGATCCGATCGGCGGCTCGCAGCAGCAGGGGCTTGGTGGCTTCCGCCCCCTGGACGTCTTGTTCGAGCGTCTCCTCGTGGCCGATGCTCTTGTGCCCGCGTTCGGAAACCACGGGACGCGGATCGCGACCATGCGCAAGCGCATGGATATGCACGCCCAGCGCACCCAGCTCGCGCGCCAGGTACGCGCGGTCGGCATCGGCCACGTCCGCGATCGTGCGCAGTCCCAGCGCATGGATGCGCGGCAGCATCTTCTTGCCCACGCCCCAAAGCCGACTCACCGGCAAGGGATCGAGGAACGGTCTGGTTTGCGAGGGAGGCACGACGGTCAGGCCGTCGGGCTTGTTCACATCGCTTGCGACCTTGGCAACGTATTTGGTCGCCGCGATCCCCACCGACACCCGCAAACCCGTGGCAGCATGGACCTTGCGTTTGAGGTCAGAGCCGATCTGTTGCGCGTCCCCGAACAAGCCGTGGGCACCGGTTAGATCCATGAAGGCCTCATCGAGGCTCAACGGTTCGACTTCGGGGGAAAAGGACCGAAACACCTCCATTACTTGCGAGGAAACCTGTGCATAGCGGGAGAATCTCGGGGCCACGACCACTGCCTGGGGACAGCGGCGGCGCGCCAGGGCCATCGGCATCGCACTGCCCACGCCGAACGGTCTCGCTTCGTAGCTGGCCGTAGTCACGACGCCGCGCTTGCCAGGGTGGCCAACCAGGATCGGACGGCCACGGAGCTCGGGCCGGTCGAGCTGCTCGATGGCGGCATAAAACGCGTCCATGTCCGCGTGCACGATGGTGCGAGGCCAGGCTTCCGACATGCGCTCGTCGATCGTAGCAGGACGAGGGCCCATGCGGAGGCGGAGGCCGAGGGCTCGGATGCGGAGGCGGAGATCAGGCGGAGATCGGACCTGGTCGGGTTCCGACATGGCTCGGACACGGGCTCCGGGATTCGGATTCGGGTCCCGGCATCCGCCAGTACCGGTACCGCTTGCCAGGGATTGTGATCGATTGGCGCCGAGGGCTGTCGGTCGCTGGCAAGGCGCACCGACGATGACTGCGGATCATTTCGATGCTGTGCAGCGCGTATTCGAGGAGGTGCAACACCGCCAGCGGCCGTCAGAGCCGGCGGGAATCCATCATAGTCCCTGGCAAGCGGTACTAGTTGCAGAGGCGCACGCACCACCGCTGAGCGTTCAGCGAGATACAACGGCCGGCGATCGTCGTGCACTCGGGCGTATTGCAGGTTGGGGGGCCCGAGGCCGGCGGTACGACGCACACGCGGATGCCCGCAACGATCGGCTGGCAGCTCGCGGGGGCCGGGCAAGGCCCACCGCCCGGGACACCGCCAATCCCGCCCGGCAGGCCTCCCAAGCCGCCCGGCAGGCCTCCCAGCCCACCGGGAAGCCCGCCAAGGCCGGGAATCCCGGCTTGGCCTCCGAGACCGCCGGAGCCGCCGGTACCGCCCCTACCCCCCCAACCCGCCTGGCCGCCCACGCCACCACGACCGCTCAGACCGCTCGCGCCCCCTACACCGCCGGCTCCGCCGCGGCCGCTCATGCCGCCCGCGCCGAAGCCACCACCACCCGGGCCACCGCCACCACCTCGACCACCCGCGAGCGTCCCGGCAACCCCTCCCCCTGCACCAGCCACGGTGCCCGCCGTCCCCCCGGCTCGGCCGCCCGCTACAACGCTACCCGCGCGCCCCCCAACGCCTGTCGCTTCAGCGCCGCCTCTTGCACTGCACCCGGCAACGGGCAACGCAGCCACCGCTGCAATCAAGGTCGGACCAAGAAAACCGCGGTGCAACCGGCTTGAGGACAGCGACATGGTCAAAGCTCCCATGGACACAAGGGCCCATCCAAGAATAACTCGATCGGCTGCGGCCGTGTAGGGGGCGCGCTCGCAGCTTACGTCTTAGCCGGCACGAAGCCGGCACGCTACCCGCCTTGACAACGAGCTGTGTTCGCATACAAATACAGCCTCTCGAAAACGTTTTCGCCGCGGACCCGCGCCGGGGAAGGTCGTTCGGTTGGAGCCGACCGACGTGAAGGACGCAGCGCATGACGCAAGTGCATGAGGAATGAAGATGGATGGGACTTCGTCGAAGGCAGACAGACCGACCCTCCTCGAGAAGAAGTACGTGTTGCCCTTTCTGCTGGTAACCACGCTGTTCTTCTCCTGGGCGCTCGCGGCGCAGCTCAACGACATCCTGATTCGACAGTTCCAGAAAGCCCTGGAACTGTCACGCGGGCAAGCGGCCTTTATTCAAACAGCCTTCTACTGTGGCTATTTTTTCGGCGCGATTCCTGCCGGGCTGGCCATGAAGCGCTTTGGCTACAAGAACGGAATCCTGATCGGCTTGACCCTCTACTGCGGTGGCGCGCTCATGTTCTATCCAGCCGCGGGCATGCGTGTGTTCGGGGTCTTTCTGGCGGCCCTGTACATCATTGCTTTCGGCCTGGCCTTCTTGGAAACCGCTGCCAACCCCTACGTTTCGGTCATGGGCGATCCGCGTACGGGTCCGGCGCGCCTGAATATCGCGCAGTCTTTCTACGGCATCGGAGCCTTTGTGGGGCCCTTCCTGGGTAGCATCTTCATCTTCTCCGGGATCGAATACACGCCCGATGAGATCGCGGCCATGTCCAGCGCGGACCTCGAAGCCTGGCGCAGCGCAGAAGCCAAGACAGTACAGCAGCCTTATCTCTGGCTGGCTAGCTGCATCGCGGTCATCTTCGCGCTAATCGCGTCCTCCAAGTTCCCGAAGATCACGGAAGCGGGCGGCGACTCGACCGACGACAAGAAGGCTCGTATTCGCGACCTGTTCAAGCACCGGCATCTCATGCTGGCTGCTCTGACTCAGTTTTTCTACGTGGGAACACAGGTTTGCATCTGGTCGTTCTTCATCGATTTCACCAAAGATCTTAGTCCCGATACTACCGAAAAAGCGGCCGGGCAACTGCTTTCCTTCGGATTCATCGCTTTGATGATCGGACGCTTTTCCGGCGGTTTCATCATGCAGAAGATCGCGCCCAACCGGCTGTTGGGCGGCTACGCCATCGCCAACATAGTGCTGCTGGCGGTCGCCATGGCAGCACCCGGCTGGACGGCAATCTGGGCACTGTGGCTGACGACGTTCTTCATGTCGATCATGTGGCCCACGGTATTCGCCTTGGGCGTTAGAGACCTGGGCCCTCTCACCAAGCTGGGCTCTTCCTTCATGATCATGGCGATCGTCGGCGGAGCCTTCTTTCCACCTATCATGGGTTACGTCGCGGACCTCAGCGGCGATATCCAAACCTCGCTGGTCGTGCCTATGGTCGGCTTCTTCTGGGTACTTCACTACGCCGTCCGGGGCTTTCGCACAGCCAAGACCGAGCCTGCGGACTCTTGGGAAGTGCAGAGCGAGGGAACACCGCTGCCTACCTAGTGCCTCGCCACAGGAATCCTGGTTGGTTGGGGCCTGCAGTGGGGCTCGCTGGCAAGGCGGACCGACGAAGACTGCGGTTCATTTCGATGCGGTGCAGCGCATATTCGAGGAGGTCCCAACGCCGCCAGCGGGCGCCAGG
>JAKSBK010000230.1 GCA_022361155.1 Pseudomonadota bacterium | reverse complement strand
GGGGCTGCGCTGCTTGACCCAGGAGCACACCGGCTGGCCCGGAGGGGTGTGCAGCCTCGGCTGCATGGCCCATGGCGATTGCCCTCAGGCGAGCCGCTGCGTCGACCTCGCCGAGATTAAGGAGCGGGTGTGCCTGCCCGGTTGTCTCGACGATGTCGACTGCAAGCGGCCAGGGCACGCGTGCCTGGGCGGCGCGCAACAGGGCGCTGCGCAACAGGGCAGTGCGCAACAGGCCGGCGCGCAACAAGTCTGCGTGCCCAGAGCCGACGGGCCTCTTGGCGCTACGATCGGCACCAGCTGCACGAGCACGCGCCAGTGCAGCGGAGACACGCTCGGCTTCTGCCTGACCGAAGCGGGCCACGGCTTCAAGACCGGGTATTGCTCGCAGCGCTGCGGCGCCGGGCGACCCTGTCGCCCGGAAAGCCACTGCCTGCTCGACGCTCCCACGGGCCGCCAGCTGTGTGCTGGCGGCTGCCGGTCCCGCGTCGACTGCGGCCCCGCAGTCCACGCTGGCGTGGATTGCTACGACGCCGACCGCGACGGCGTCCTCGAGTGCTGGCGAGGCTTCGGCCGCATCGGTGACCCGTGCTCCGAGCCGGGGCACTGTCTGGGAGGGGAGTGCCTTACGGGGATGCTCTGGCCCGCCGGATACTGCAGCCAGACGTGCAACGCGGGTACGCCCGGCGTGTGCCCGGATGGGGGGAGGTGCTCCGTCCTGCCGGGCAACAAGTGCCTTGCCGCCTGCATGACGAGCAGTGAGTGCCGGGAGGGCTACCAATGCGGTCGCCTTCTCGTATGCGAGTAGGATTGCGCGCGAAATGCTGCTGCGCTGCACTTTCGTTCACTGCCATTGGGGTTAGGGCCCGCGGAAGAATAACTCATCCATTTCGCCGGTTCTGACCACCGCTGGCTATGTTGCTCCTCCTCGAAGTATCCCCAATGCTCCTCGTCGTCGCGCCTCGCCAGCAGCGCCCAGTCCTCACCGAAACACCCGAGTTGTTCTTCCGCGGGCCCTTAGCACCGGCATGGAGACGCGGGGTCATGCGCGAAACAGGCTCGCGGGCGTCCCGTCTCGCCATCCAAAAAAGGCCGTCGGGGGTAGTGATCCTTGACGCGGCTCGCGCTATACACGGGCCCAGCCAGTTCGTCAGGCGTGGTCTTGCCTCCAGCCTGGTCGGTAGGGCAGCGTACGACGGCCGCCCCGGCTCGCACGTGGCAGCGTTCGAGCGTGAGGGCAGGGGGCAGTCCGGCCCCACTAGCTCCATCGCGGACACAGAGCTGGAGATGATCGGAGTTACGCAAGCCATGGCCTCGGACCGACGAAGGCAGCGTTCGGGTTCCATCCAGGCGGCCGGGCTGGCGGCCACGCTGCTGTCGCTGGCAGGCGTTGGCTGTGGCTCGGGCGCGGTCAGCGTCTGCGGCGATGGGGTCAAGCAGCCGGACGAGACCTGCGACCCGGCCATCCCTGCCGGCCTGGCGGACTCCTGCCCGGTAGCGTGCGACGATGCCGATCCATGCACGCACGACGTGCTGACGGGTATCCCGGGCCAGTGCAATGCGCGTTGCCAGCACTTCCGGACTCCGGCGTGCGACGGGATCTGCGGCGACGGCATCCTGCAGCCCCTCGAGCAGTGCGATCCAGGCCGGCCCGTGGATGCCCCGGGCGCGTGCCCCACGCTGTGCGAGGACAACAACGCGTGCACCCGCAACGATCTGGTCGGCAGCGCCACCATGTGCAGCGCGCACTGCGAGTACCCGAGCATCGAGGCCTGCCAGGCCGGCGACGGCTGCTGTCCCTCCGGCTGCGATCTGACAAACGACCCGGACTGCACCCATTTGTGCGGAGACGGAATCATTCAACCGGGCGAGACATGCGATCCGCTCATTCCGATCGGCGCAGGCCGAGCATGCCCCCTCACGTGCGACGACGGGAAGGAATGCACCACGGATGTGCTCACGGGCGAGGCCGCACGCTGCACCGCAGAGTGCAAGCACGACAAGATCACCGAGTGCGTTTCCGGCGACGGTTGCTGCCTGCCGCACTGCACCTTTGGGATGGACAGCGACTGCCCAAACCCCTGCGGCGATGGCCTGCTGCAGCCCCCGCGCGAGAAATGCGATCCCGGGATCGCCGCCGGCCAGCAAGGCGCATGCCCGCACAGCTGCGCCGATGGCATGGCTTGCACCGAAGACGTGCTCATCGGCAGTCCGCTCGACTGCAGTGCCATGTGCGAGTTTCGCGCGATCACGCACTGCACGTCAGGCGACGGATGTTGCGCACCAGGCTGCAGCGTAACGGAAGACTCCGACTGCTCGAAATTGTGCGGCGATGGGATCGTGCAGAGTCCCGGAGAGAGCTGCGATCCCGCAATCCCGCCTGGAGCCAGGGGCGCCTGCCCCGTGAGCTGCGACGACGGCGTGGCCTGCACGGTCGACAAGCTGCAGGGCATGCCCGCCCACTGCAACGTTCTTTGCGCACACATCCACATCGCCGTGTGCCAGCACGGCGACGGTTGCTGCCCGACCGGCTGCCGCTATGCCCAAGACCACGACTGCGATCCCCCGGCTGGAGGCGTGGGACTGCCCTGCGCCAGCGCCCCGGACTGCAGCGCATTCGCGCTGGAGTGCCTGCCCGAGGCGGTGACGGGCTGGCCCGGCGGGCTGTGCAGCAGGGACTGCACGCAGCCGGGTGATTGCCCGCCGGGCAGCGTGTGCACGGAGTATCCCGGGTTTGCCAAGAAGCGCTGCCTGGTGCACTGCGATTTGTGCGAGCGGCCGGGCTACGGGTGCACCAGCCCGGGCGTGTGCGCGCCGCTCGGTGGCGACCGCGGCGGCTTGGTCGGCGACCCGTGCACGCTGGTCACGGATTGCGCCCGCAAGAACCAGAAACAAACGGTGTGTCTGAGGCCTCCCGAGGCGAACTTCAAAAACGGCTACTGCAGCCAGATCTGCTCCGACGCGCTCGATCCGCTGGACTGTCCAGGGGGCTCGCGTTGCCAGTCAAGGCGCGGGTCGACTCCGGGTCTTTGTGCCAGGTACTGCCAGAGCAGAAGCGACTGTGCACCGGGCTATGACTGCTGGGACGCCGACCGAGACGGCCACAAAGAGTGCTGGCCCGGTTTGGGACGCATCGGCGATCCTTGCAACGAGGATGGGGACTGCAAGTCCGGGGTCTGTCTCACGGCAGCAGGCTCCCACGGCGTGCCCGGGCATCCGGGAGGCTATTGCTCCAAGTCGTGCGGTCCCTGGTCCCCCTGTCCGCCGGGGTCGTTTTGCGACATTACGAGCGATCTCAAATGCTACCGCGCCTGCAAGAAGCGACCGGCTTGCGCAACCCGCGACGGATACGCCTGTGTCGATTTGGTTCTAGGCGGGTTTAGGGCCTGCTACCCAACGATCCTGGAGGGCCTGAGCCCTTGAGTTACGCGACCCCCGTGTCACGCGGACACGTCCAACCGGCAGTGGAAGCGCCTCAGACGGGAGGCGCGTCGGTCCTGCTGGCCCTGTTGCTCGCGGCGGCGGCGTGCGATCGTAGCCCGCTGTGCGGCGATGGTACGCGCCAAGCACACGAAACCTGCGATTCGGCGATCCAGTCCGGTTTCGAGGGTGCTTGCCCCGCCTCCTGCGACGACGGCAATCCCTGCACCACCGACCACCTTCTCGGCGATGCCGGCACCTGCAGTGCCCGCTGCGAGCACACGGTCACCGATTGCGCCGGCCTGTGCGGTGACGGCTTGCTTCAGCCCGGGGAGCTGTGCGACCCGGGGCGCTCCCCCGGCCTAGCCGGTGCCTGCCCAGCTTCCTGCGACGATGGGGATCCCTGCACCCGCGACCAACTGGCCGGAGCACCGGAGCGCTGCAGCGCAAGCTGCGAGCACGAAGCCGTCGCCGAGTGCGTCGACAACGACGCCTGCTGCCCCCCGCGATGCGATGTGCGCTCGGACAGCGACTGCACGAGCTTGTGCGGCGACGGGCTGCTGCAGCAGGGGGAACGCTGCGATCCCAAGATACCGGCGCCCCAGACGGGCTTCTGCCCCACGGTCTGCGACGACGGCGATCCTTGCAGCGTCGACACGCTGGTGGGGGACCCGGCAACCTGCACGAGCGAATGCAAGGCCCGCGCGGTCGACTACTGCTTGAGCGGTGACCGCTGCTGCCCTCCAACGTGCGATTTCCCGGTGGATCTCGACTGCAAGAATCACTGCGGCGACGGCGTCATCGACCCGATCCGGGGCGAGCGCTGCGATCCGTGCCCGGCCAGCTGCGACGACGGGAATCCTTGCACGCGCGACCGCAGGTACGGGGATCCGTCCACGTGCGATGTGCGGTGCGAGAGCGTGCAGATCACCGCCTGCGAGAGCGGCGATGGGTGCTGCGCGCCCAACTGCAGTCAGAACAACGATACGGACTGCAGCGGGACCTGCGGGGACGGCGTGGTTCAGCGAGGCGAGACGTGCGACCCGGCGATTGCGTTTCCGCAGGCAGGCCACTGCCCGGCATCGTGCGCGGACGGCGATTCTTGCACGCTGGACACGACGAGCGGCAGCAGCGCAAGCTGCAACCTGAGCTGCAGCTGGATGCAGATCAACCGGTGTGCCAATGGCGATGGATGCTGCCCGCCGGGCTGCACCTACCATCAAGACGCAGACTGCCCTCTGCCGATCGTGCCCGTCGGAAGGCCCTGCCGCGCTCCTGGCGACTGTCCCGGCCTCGCGTGTTTCGCCGAAAGGCAGTCCGGGTGGCCGGGGGGCTTGTGCTCGCGGGTGTGCAACCAGCCCGGCGACTGCCCGCCGGGCAGCGAGTGCGTACGGGTGCCGGAGATGCCGCAGTCAATGTGTCTGCCCTCCTGCAAGGGAGGCCCGGGCAGTTGCCCTAGCGCCGGGATGACCTGCCTCGACACCAAGGAGCCCGTGTGCGTGCCCTCGGGCGGCGGACAGGGCGCAGTTTCCGACCCGTGCATCGACTCAAGCCACTGCAGGGGCTATCCGCGCAGCGTCTGCCTCACGCCCGGTGTCGGCTTCCGCAACGGTTACTGCAGCATTCGCTGCCCGGAAGCCACATGGTGCAACCCGGGCGATGCGTTGCGCCACTGCGTCAGCTCGGACTACCGGCAAGCGTCCCTATGCGCGCCGACCTGCCAGCAGCGCAGGGACTGCCCCCGGACGACCACGGATTGCTGGGATGCGGACGGGGACGGTGTGAAGGAGTGTTGGGCCGGTGAAGGGCGGATCGGTGACCCGTGCGCCCGCAACGCCGACTGCCCTGGCGGCCGCTGTCTGAAAGGCCATGGTTGGCCCAGGGGCCACTGCACGCGCGACTGCGATGTCGGGGGGCCCAATTTCTGCCCTGGCGGCGCTTGGTGTTACCAGCGCCCGCGGCTGCCCGGCTCGCAAGCCATCTGTGTCCGAGCCTGCCAGGTGGCGGAAGCGTGTCGGGAAGGCTATATTTGCGATATCGGGCGGTGTTTGCCTCTGTAGCCCCGTGGTGAAGAAGCGATAACTGGAGGGATAAGGGGGAGTGTAGGCCGAATCGGCGTGGTCCCTGAGGCCGAGGGTGGATCGGCCTGGAACGCTGCCGCCGGCTGATAGCCGGTAGACGAGTGGGCCGGCTGGCAGCCGGCAGACAGCAAGGTGGTGGAATGTGCGTGGATTGACGGAACTCAGCGCTTGCGGTGTCCGAACGGCAGGTGTGTTGGCGATTGCCGGCCTGGGGGTGTTGTGCGCTTGCTCCGGCGGGGGCGCGGGCAATGCTGGACCCCTGCTGCCACCCAACGTGATCGGCGCGTCTGGTTCTGGCAGCTTCGCTGGATTCGGCGGTGGTCTGTCACCGCCGTTCGCCGGCCAAGGCGCCGGCGCGGGGGCAGGTTTAGCTGGCGCTGGCGGCTCCCTGGTGCCTTTTGCTGGTAACGGCGCCACGGCAGGGCTCACCGGCAGCGCAGGCTTGGGTGGGCCCTTGGCCGGCAGCGGCGGGGGCCTGGCAGGGTTCACCGGCACTGCAGGCTTGGGCTTGGCCGGCAACGCAGGCGGCACGGCAGGAGGCGTTTCGATGCCGCCCGTGTGCGCGGGCGTGTACGTGGAGGCCACGCACTCGCCGGTCGACCTGTACGTGATGCTGGATCGGTCGGGCTCGATGGACACGGCCATCGGGAACGAAAGCTCGACCACCAAGTGGGAGGCCGTCACGGCAGCCCTGCGAAGCTTCGTCAGCGATCCGCGCTCGATCGGCGTGGGCGTGGGCCTGCAGTATTTCCCGCATCCCGACTCGGGCCAGCGTTGCGAGGCGGCGAGCTACGCCTCGCCGGCGGTTCCGATCGGGGAGCTGCCCTTCAACACCAACCCGCTCGTGGTGTCGCTGGGATCGGTCAACCCGAGCGGCTCGACCCCGATGGGCCCGGCGCTGACCGGAGCCACTCAGCAGGTGGCCCACAGGCTCCGGCTGCACCCCGAGCGCACGGCGGTGGCGGTGCTGGTCACCGACGGCGAGCCCACCAGCTGCAGCCCGACCGAGCTCAGCGGACTGCAGGCGATCGCGACGCAAGCCCTGCAGAGCATTCCCTCGGCCCGCACCTTCGTCATCGGCGTCTATGCCTCGGACGAGGTCATGGCCCAGGCCGACATGCGGGCGCTCGCGGCTTCGGGTGGCGGCCAGGCTCTGATCGCGGTGGTGGGTCAAGATCTCACCGCGCAGTTTCTACAGTCGCTGCAGGCGATTCGCGGGGCGGCGCTTCAGAGCTGCGAGTTTCAGATCCCGCCCTCCAACATGCCCAATCGACCGCTCGACTACCTCAAGGTCAACGTCGTATCCACCAACAGCTTTGGCCAGCAGACCATGCCCTACGTGGCCAACCCCTTGAACTGCCTGGGAGCACCAAACGGCTGGTATTACGACATCGACCCCATGCTAGGCGGCATCCCGGCGCGCATCATTATTTGCGACCCGGGCTGCGCGGCGCTCAGGATGAACCAAGGTACGGCCTCGGTCAGTATTCAGGTGGGCTGCGCGACCCTAGGACCGCAATAGGAGCTACGGAGGCGGGGTTGCCAGGTCCCATGGCACGCATTCCATTGATCCCGCGTTTTCCAAATACCGGCGAGCCATATGGTTCGTGGGTTAGACGGACCCCCTCAAGGCCGCACCGATGTCCAACCTGGTCGATATAACTGCACCGGAGTCCGACGACGAGAGCTCGGAGGGGCTCGTTGGCAGCTGGCTCAAACGAGCCGGCGAGTTCGTGGACGAGAACCAGCCTTTGCTGGAGATCGTGACGGATAAGGTCACGCTGGAGGTGGCGGCGCCGGCGTCGGGGGTGTTGATCGAGGTGTTGAAGCAGACCGACGACAAGGTCGTGCCCGGGGTGGTCCTCGGGCGTATAGATACCGCCCGCACGCGGGCGGACGCGGGTGGGCCTGCGAGCGCCGCGCCGCAGGCGGCCGGCCTTTCGCCCACCTCCGCTCGCACCGAAGCGGCCTCCGACCTATCGCGGCGCTTGAGCCCCGCGGTGCGCCGCTTGATCAAGCGCCACAACCTCGACGTGGCATCGCTGCGAGGCAGCGGGCGCGGCGGCAGGATCACGGTGGGAGACGTAGAGGCGCAGCTGGCGCAAGTCAGCGCCCCTCGGCGGCAAGAAGCGCCAGGCGGCTCCGAGGAGCCGGCGCTCCGATACGTTCCCGGCGCGGCTGGCGTGGCAGCAACGCCGCCGCGCGGTTTGCAATCGGAGAGCGTGATTTCGCCGGGCCTGGGTGAGATTCCCGGCGATGCCGGCCCGCCAGCATCGCCGCCCGGCGGCCGGCAGCCGGACAACACGCGCCCGCCCCAAAGCCGGCGTGAGCCGCACTCGCCCATGCGCAGGCAGCTAGCCGCTCACATGGTGCAGAGCGCGCTCAGGACCGCCCCCCACGTCACCACCATCTTCGAGGCGGACCTGAGCGCCGTGCTGAGGCACCGCGAGGCGCACAAGGCGGATTTCGCCGCGCGAGGCGCCAAGCTCACGCTGACCGCCTACTTCGTGGCGGCCAGCGTACAAGCCCTCAAGGCAGTTCCCGAAGTCAACTCGCGCTGGCACGACGACGGCCTCGAGTTGTTCGCCGATTGCAACATAGGCATAGGAACGGCGGTCAAGGACCTGCTCGTGGTACCGGTGATCGGGCGGGCGCAGGACCTGAACCTGCTTGGGATCGCGCAGGCGCTCCGCGACCTGACCGAGCGAGCACGGCAGGGCAAGCTCAGGCAGGCCGACGTGCAGCACGGCACCTTCACGATCACCAACCACGGCGTCAGCGGGAGCCTGATCGCCACCCCGATCATCCATCAGCCGCAGTCGGCGATTCTCGGCGTCGGCAAGCTCCAGAAGCGGCTGGTGGTGCTCGAAGAGGCCGGTGAAGATCGGATCGCGGTGCGTCCCCTGGTCTACGTGACCCTGACCCTGGACCACCGCGCGCTCAACGGCTACACGGCCAACCGGTTCCTGCAGCTGCTCGTAGAGGCGCTGGAGCGCTGGCCATCCTACCGGGAGTAGGATGGCCGTGCTTCGCGCACCAACCTGGCCCGAACCGCAGATCGGGGCACGAGCTGGGGTGCTACGAGTCGTTCGGGTCGTGCACCCGGGTCGTGGCAGGTGTCTCCCCGGGCGGTCTTGAGGTAGGCGTACGCCGTTCGGTTCTTCGCAGCGTGTTGCGGGCCTGCAGCAGCCGCCCGATTTGCACGGTGCGCAGGGCATGCTCGGTAGCGTGCTGCAGCAGCTCCTGGGCGTCCTGCAGGCACGTGTCGAGCTGGCGCGGCCCGTCGACGATGCTGAAATAGGCGTCGATACCGTGCTTCAGGTTCAGCTCCGCTTTTCGACCGAGTCGACCCGCCAGCGCGATGACCGGCAGCCCCAGGAGCTTTGCGCGGCGTCCGATCTCGGCCGGAACCTTGCCCCGTGGGGTCTGCTCGTCGAGCTGTCCTTCGGCTGTCAACACCACATCGCAACGCTTGAGCAGCTCGTCGAGCTCGAGATACTGCATGACGATGTCGTAGCGCGGGTGCAGCCGCGCACCCAGCAACCCGGCCAGGCCCGCTCCCAGCCCCCCCGAGGCACCCGCTCCAGCCATGCTCCCCACGTCGACGCGGACGCTGCGCCAGATCAGGGTGGTGAGATTCTCGAGGCCAGCCTCGAGCTCGCGGATCGCCTCGGGACCGGCGCCCTTTTGGGGGCCGAAGACACGGGCCACACCGCGCGGGCCGAGCAGCTCGTTGTGCCAGTTGACCGCCACGTCGATGTGCACGCTTTCGCGCGGGATGCGTGACGTGGACAAATCGATCTGTCGCAGGCGCAATAGCTCGGAGCCGCCCAGGCCGATGGGGTTTCCGTCGCCATCCAGGAGGCCGATCCCAAGCGCCTGGGCCATGCCTGCGCCCCCGTCGCAGATGCCCGAATCACCGCAACCGATCAGCAAGCGCTGCGCGCCCGCGTCGAGCGCCGCGCCCATCAGCTCTCCAACTCCGTAGCTCGTGGTTTGCCTGGGATCGCGCGCACTGCGCGGCACCAGCCGCAGGCCGGCGGCGGCGGCCATCTCGATCACGCCGGTCCGTCCTTCCGAGGTATCGATGAGTCCGAAATGTGCGCAGACCGTCTTGCCGACCGGTCCCTTGACCATGCGGTAGAGCAGCGCGCCGCCGGCAGCCCGCACGATCGCGTTGGTAAAGCCCTCCCCCCCGTCGACCATCGGCGCCTTGAGCACCCTGGCGGTGGGCACGGCCGAGTACACCCCCCGCGCCATGGCGTCGGCGGCCTGATCGGCTGTCAGGCTTTCCTTGAAACCACACGGCGCAACTAGGGTCCGCATAAGAGCTCCTTGGGTTGCTGCAGCGACGTGTCAAGTCGCAGCAACGATCCTATCCACCGGTCTGCTCATGACAACTCGAGCGCTCATGGCACCAGCTCTGGCCACACGACAAACGCAAATCCCAAGACAAGCAGCATGTGCACGGGGCCCAGCACCGCGCTGAGCCGCAGCAGATCGCGCGCCTCGTAGGTGGGGCGGTCAAGCTGCCAAAACAGCGCGAGGGGCTTGGCGCTGATGGGCAGCGTGAGGCAGAAGCCCGCAGCGGCCACGGACGCAAACACCAAGGTAACCGGGTTTGCGCCGTACGCGCTCGCGAGCAGCAGGACAAAGGGCACAAGGACCGACACCCGCGCGGTGCGCGAGGCTATGACCAGGTGGGCGCCGAGCGAAACCAGCGTGGTCGCAACCAGCGCCAACGCGATCGAGGTCGAGTCCGCGCCGCGCACGAGCTTCATGGGCTGCTGGATCAGCCATGCGGCTGCCCCCGACTCGAGCAAATGACTGCACAGCTTGAGTGTGGCGGCCATGAACACGATCAGGCCCCATTCCACGTTCTTGAGAACCTGACCGAGCCTGAAGCAGCCGAATCGCGGTGCTGCCAGCACCAGCGCACCGAGCAGCGCGATCACGACGTTGTTCACGCCATGCACGGGCTCGCTGACCCAGAGCGCGACCAGCGCGCCGACGGTCAGCAAGACATAACGCTCGGCCCGGCTCAGCTCCCCGTCAGCATGAGCCGAAAGCGAGGCCGGCGAGAGTTTCTGCCTGCGCTCTTCCTCGGTCAGGAAGATACGCAAGATGAGCCAGGCCGCGAGGAACGAGCTGAGCGCCGCAAAGGGCAGGCCCAGCGCCAGCCAGTCTAGGTAATCGATGCGGGTGCCGTCCATCCGCTGCAGCAGGTCGGCGGCCACGACGTTGGCCCCCGCTCCCAGCAGCGAGCCCACCGAGGACAGCAGCACGACGCTCGGAATGAGAAGCGCCAGTGCCCGACTGATGCTGCGACTGCGCAGCTCGCTGCTCAGGCTTGCGAACACGGGCACCATCAAGGCTGCACGGCCCGAAGTGGAGGGCATCACCAGGGCCATCAGCACCATGAGGCCCGTCAGCGCGTAGCATATGTGCGAGATACTGCGGGTCTTTTGCACGACGGCCGCGGTCAGGCGCAGGGACAAGCCCGACTGCTTGACCCCTTCGGCCACCACACAGGCGCCGATCAAGAGCCAGACCATGTCGTGCCCCAGGGCGTCGAAGAACGCGCGCGGGGTCTCGAGGCCGGCGATCACGAACACCAGCGCGCCACCGAGTGCCACGAACGTCTCGTCGAGCCTTGTGAACGTCCATGCGCAGACTGCCGCCACGAACACCCCCAGCGAGACCTGGGCATAGGACCCAAGCTCGGGCAGGCCGAGCGCGATGCTCAGGCCCACGCCGGCAGGCAGCGCAGCGCCCAGCCACAAAGCCCTGGTGCGGCGCGCCCGGTCATGCGGCTCGCCCGCTGAGCGGGGACCCGGTGCGGGCTGGGTGGCCTGGGCGTCGCTGCCCTGCGCGTCGCTGCGCTGCGGGGCGCACCCTTTACTCGACGGCGAACCGGGTGCAGCCGGCGATTCTCCGTCGCTGCCCCGCGAGCATTCCACTTCGTCCATTCGGCATTCGCCTTCCGGCCCACGCGTCCGAAGGTGACGCTCTGCAACAAGGCACTTGACGACGTTTATGTGACACGATGCCAACAGCCTGGCAACGCGCCGCCCCGGGGCCGCCCCGGGGCCGCTTCCCGGCCGCTGGCTGCCCGCGGGCGCTGTCGCGGTTTGGCTTGTGCACGAATAGGCCAACTGCGATCGTTTCGTGGCGCCCGCTTGTGGGCTTCCATGGCGAGGTGTTGGGGCCCAGTGCTACAAGCCAGGGGTGTGAGTGTGGGCATGTGGCCGCCCACAGAACCTATGTGGAACGGTGTCTGGGAGCCTCCTCGAGGATCTGAGCACGGGCCTGACCCCGGAACTTCGTTGCGGGCTAGGGTCGGCTCCCGCCACCGGCGTTCCGTGGGCCCGTTCGGGGACTATCCGGAAACGGAAGTTTCAGGTTGGGTGGACATGGGCGTCGCCGCTCGCCCTCTGGCTGGTCTGCAGCGTCCCCGCAACCGCGCAGTACGCTGGCGCCGGCCCCGGCGATGACGACGCAGCGGTCGACGAGGACGCTGGCGCCGGCCCGGGCGATGACGACGCAGCGGTCGACGAGGACGACGAGTTTCCGCAGGTTCTGCAGGAGCTTTTCGTGGGCGAGGCGGTCTACCCGCAGGAACTGGCGGAGCTGCAGCTCACGCTGCTAGGTCATGGCTTGCGCACCCCGGATGGGGACATGTTCGGGTCCGCAGCGGCCCTCGAGTTCGGGCTGACTTCGAGGCTCCAGGTCGAACTCGAGATTTCGCTCGAGCACAGCGCGGGCGCTGATCCGGACAGCCCGGTGAGCGCGCCCGAGCTTGGGGTCTACTTCGCGCCGCTGCTGTGCCTCGAGCCCGAGCTCGGCGTGGGCACGGGGCTCGAGCTCACGCTGCCGCACCCGTCGGACGATGCGGGCTGGGGTCTGGAGCATTTCGTGGTGCTGCACGCGGCGCTGGGCCGGGTGCGTTACGCTGCGTTGCTGCGGGCGGAGGTCGAGACCTCCCAGGCGCACGACGAGTCCGAGAAGGAGCTCGAGGTCGAAGCCTCGGCTGCGCTAAGCATGTTTTTTCCTGTGGGCAACCTGGTGCCGCTGTTCGAAATGGGCGCGGGCTTGCTCGGGCCTCCGAGCCTGACCCTCGGATCGGGCGCGGTCTACAAGCTCGCGCCCAACATCCAGCTCAGCGCCGCTGCAGAGCTCGCCATCGAGCGCGGCGAAGCAGGCTACGGGCTGCGCGCTATCCTGGTTGTCGAACACGACTTCCTTGGCTCCGACGGCAGGCCTTCTCCGTGAGTATTCGCAGACAGATCCGCTACCTGTTTTCGAGCGTAGCCGCAGGCGTGGTGGTCGCGATTTTCTGCGCCGTGGTGGGCCAGTCCATGGTCGAAGGCGCGGTCGCGCGGCGCGCGGAGGCGGACCGAACGATCGTTGTGTTGCTCGAGCTACGCACCAGTATGCTGCGCTTCAGCGACGAGGTGTTCGATGTGCTTGCCGGTGGTGAGGGCGAGGAGGAGCTGCGCGAGTCGCACGAAGCGATCCGCGACCTGACCGAACAGCTCAAGCCGCATTTCGCCAGGTCCCCGAAATCGGCTTCGCTGGCGGGTATGGTGACGCGCTTCGAAGCGTTCGCCGAGAGCGTATACGCTGCGGTACGGTATTCGGCGGCACAGGATTCGAAAGCAGACGGGGTTGGGGACGGCCGGCCCGACGAGGCCGGCGCGATCGACAAGGGCAGCGCGATCGACAAGGCCGGCGCGATCGACAAGGGCGGCGCGATCGACAAGGGCAGCGCGATCGAGGAAGGCGCCGGAGGCCTGGAGCGGAACGATGGTGCTGCCACGGCCTGGAACCTCAGCGAGGAGCCCTTCGAGCACGACGTGCTGGTGCGGCTGGACGCGCTCATACAGAGTGAAAGGACGCTTTCGCGGCTTGCCTGGCAAGAAGCGAGCAGCGACCTCGAGACGGTCGCGCTGCTTCAGCTGTTCGCGCTCGCCACCACGATTGTCATAGGCTTCGGCCTGTCGTGGCGGACGGCGCGTGCGGTGGACGCGGGCATGGATACCTTGATCTCCCGGGCTCAGGAGCTGGCCGAAGGGAGATGGAGCGGCGCCATGCGCGCTTCCGGTCAGGACGAGTTCGCGCGCATCGCGCGCTCGCTCAACTTGGCAGCGCGCGATTTCAGGCAGGTCCATGAGCAACAGCAGGCCCACACCACCCAGCTGGCCCGGATGGAAAAGCTCTCCGCGCTGGGCGCCCTCGCCGGTGGCGTGGCGCACGAGCTGCGCAATCCCCTCGGCGTGATCAAAAACGCTCAGCACTACGTCGCACGCAGGCTCAAAGGCGCGCAGCAGACCACGGATCCCCGCATCGAGCAGTTCGTCGAGCTCATTGGCCAGGAGGTGGATCGCATCAGCGTGATCCTGACGGACCTGCTCGACTACGGTCGCGAGCGCGCGCCTAACTGCAGGGACGTGTCCTTGAAGGCGCTCGCGCTCGAGGTGGCGGAGCTGTCCAAGATCCCCAGCCGCGTCGACATCGAAGCCCACGTGCCCGAGGACTTGCCCGCGCTGGAGGCCGACGAGGGCATGCTGCGGCAGCTCCTGTTGAATCTGGTGCAGAACAGCATGCAATCGATCCCCGAGGGACGGCCGGGACGCGTCAAGATCGACCTGCGCCAAGAGGACCGCCAGCACGTGATCGAGGTTCAGGATGACGGCTGCGGTATCTCCCCGGAGCAGGAGAAGCACTTGTTCGAACCGCTGTTCACTACCAAACCAGCGGGTACAGGACTCGGGCTGGCCATCGTGAACGATATCGTGGAGCGTCACGGCGGCCGGATCGATGTGCAAAGCACGCCCGGTTCCGGTTCCACCTTCACGGTCCGCCTGCCCTCGGCTCAGCCCGAGCGGGACGCAGGTCCCTGACCAGCAGACAAACGCGTAACCGATCGTAGAATTCGCGCTGCGGGTGAGTTAATGTAACGGGCGCCCCGCTTCGAGACTCCGCACCGCGCATGGCGCGCGCTGCAAGCCAGGCGGCGGGAATGAGCCTCGGAAGGGGAATCGGGCGGGGAACTAGCCAATGCGCGCAAGGTGGTGAGCATGCAACAGGCAGTGTCCTTGAAGCGAGTGCTGGTCGTGGACGACGATGCCGGCCAAAGAGCAACGCTTGCCGCGAATCTGGAGCTCGACGGTTTTCTCGTGGAGGCCGTCGCCGACGGGCATCAGGCCCTGGAGCGCGCCCGGCAGCAGCGTTTCGACGTAGTCGTGACCGATTACCGCATGCCCGGCCTCAGCGGGCTCGAGACCCTGCAGGCCCTCAAGCTCGAGCACCCGGGCATGGCGGTGGTGCTGATCACCGCCTACGCAACGGACGATCAACTGGATCAGGCCATTCTGGATGGGGCCTTCGCCGTGCTACGCAAGCCCCTTTCGCCCGAGCACCTCTCCGGGGTGCTGCACCGTGCGCTCAGCCACCCCGTGGTGCTTGCGCTGCCGGGCGTGCGGGACTGCTGGGATTTGGCCGAAGGGCTCGCCAGGGCCGACGTCAAGACGGTGGTTTGCGAGACCCCGGAACAGGCCAGGGCGCTCGGTGATGCCGCGCACGTGGACGTTTGCATCGTGCGCACGGACGAGCCGAGCGCGCTGCTCGCGGCAAACAGCCTGGTGGCCGCCCACTTCGGTCACGCGACGATGATCGCGCTCATGGACGAGGATACCCCACGCGATCTGGCCGACGCGGCCGCGGAGCTGCCCGAGGTGCAGGTGCGGGCCGCGGGCGACGTGAGCAACGTGCTGCGCTTGATCGCCGGGGCTCGGGCCGCACAGATCCATTAGGGCCCGCGGAAGAACAACTCGTGTGTTTCGGTGAGGATTGGGCGCCGCGCGTGCTAACCTCGCAGCCCGCGCCCTGCCAGACGGCGGGCCGACTACGAGGAGAAGGTCGATGGCATACCTCGCCCGCGAAATCCGTGCGCGGCGGCTTGCGTGGTGCTCGATGGCCATGGGCGTACTGGGCTTGGCTTGCACCCCGTCCGACAAGAGCGAGACACCGGCCGCCGCTTCGCCGGCAGCCGACCCGCATGCAAAGGATCCGCATGCAGCCACGAGCGCTGCTGTTCCCAAGGACGTCTTTGAGGAAAGCAAGGCGGATCGCGATGCACGCATGGCGTGGTGGCGGCAGGCACGTTTCGGCATGTTCATTCACTGGGGTGTCTACGCCGTGCCCGCCGGGCGGCACAAGGGCAAACACATCGAGGGCAACGGCGAATGGATTCAGAAGCACGGCAACATTCCTCGCGCCGAATACGAGAAGTACGCGGCCGGCTTCAACCCTGTGAAGTACGATCCGGATGCTTGGGTGCGCCTGGCCAAAGAAGCGGGCATGAAGTACCTGGTTATCACGTCCAAGCACCACGATGGTTTTGCTTTATGGGATACGAAAGTCTCGGACTGGGATGTGGTGGATCGCACGCCCTACAAGAAGGATCTGCTGGCACCGCTGGCGCAGGCCTGCAAGAAGCACGGGCTGCGTTTCACTGTCTACCATTCCATCCTGGACTGGCATCACCCTGCGATGCACGATCCCAAGGGCGGCTACTCCGACAACTTCATCCACGCCGGCCGCAAGCAGGAGTACGTGGATTACATGAAAGGCCAGCTGAAGGAATTGATGAGCGGCTTGGATCCGGCAGTCTTGTGGTTTGATGGCGAGTGGATAGCGTGGTGGACCGAGGAAGACGGACGGGACGTCTACCAGCTGCTGCGTGGACTGAAGCCGGACATCATCATCAACAACCGCGTGGGCAAGGGCCGCAAGGGCATGGAGGGGCTCAGCAAGCAGGGTCATGTCGGAGACTTCGGAACGCCGGAGCAGCAGATTCCGCCGACAGGACTCCCCGGTGTGGACTGGGAGAGCTGCATGACCATGAACGACACCTGGGGCTTCAAGCACGACGACCACAACTGGAAGTCGACCGAGACCCTGGTCCGAAACCTGATCGATATCGCCTCCAAGGGCGGCAACTACCTTCTGAACGTGGGTCCTACGGCCGAAGGGCTCATCCCCGCTGCAAGCGTGGAGCGTCTCAAGGGGATGGGCAGGTGGATGAAGGTCAACTCGGACGCGATCTACGGCACCACGGCCAGCCCGGTAAAGCCGCCGGCTTGGGGTCGCTTCACAAGCAAGGGCGACAAGCTCTTCGCCCATGTCTTCGATTGGCCCAAGGACGGCAGGCTAGAGCTGCCTGCGCTTGGTCGCAAACCTGCCGCGGCGCACCTGCTGTCTGACGCCAACAAGACCCCGCTCATGATCAGCTCGGAGGGGGACAAGGTGACCGTTGGCTTGCCACCAGACCCGCCCGACCCCATCGCAACGGTCGTGGTGCTCACGCCCGGGTCGTCTTAGGCGTCGGCTTGCCCTTGCCCTTGCCCTTGCCCGGAAACGTGATGGCCGAGCCACTCGAGAACCGGAAACTCAAGTACCAGGCTAGAACGATGCTTGTTCCTTCTGGCCGTCGACGTTGAGCTGTACTCCTTGGCTCGTGAGCTCCGTCAGCTCGAAGCGCTTGCTCCAGAGGGTGGGGTCGATGCGGCGTGCGCTGCCATAGCACGCTTGAGCCAGGAGCAACGTCTTGCCGCGGACGAGGCGGATTGCGTGGTAGGGCAGCACGAAAAGCCTCTCTCGCGTGTGGTGGTCCTTGACGCCGAGGTAACCGCGCGCTGCCATCTTCGGCCGCTGCCGATCCCCGCCGAGGCTGAAAAGCAGGGTCTGAAAACGCGGTGTTGCAGCGGCCAGCAGCTTCGTGCTGCGCGTCAGCTTCGGTCTTTCGCGGCGCGAAAACCCCAAGGCGTAGCCTCCCAGGTGAAGCTGGCTCCTGGCCGGCAGCTTGTCGGGAACCTCGATACGGGTAAAGCGCAGCAGG
>JAKSBK010000229.1 GCA_022361155.1 Pseudomonadota bacterium | reverse complement strand
CGCGTTTCCGCCTACTCTCATGAGGGCATCATTCAGACGCATGCCGTCGAGCATGAGCAGAACACGGTGGCCGGTGAGTCCTCGAACGATGGGCGCTCCCGAAGAACTCGAGGTGCGTTGCACGAGCACGCCGGGGGCCCGCTCCAAGATTTCGCCCACCGTACCGGAGGCCGATTCTTCGGCCTCGCGCCGACCAACTCCCACCTTGTTGCGAAACGAATCTCCCACTCGATGGCCAGTTGTCGCCACGGCTTCATAGGACTGTGCCCGCACGCCGTCCGAGATGACCAGCCACGTCGCCAGGACCAGCCAGCACGCGGAGAGCTTAGCTCTGACGCGCCTTCCGCACACGGTGCTACCGTGGAGCCGGAGCACGTGGACGCACGGTGTTGCTCCAAAGCGCCTCATGGGCGCATTCTCAATCGTTTCGAGTCCTCCAGCCACGGCCCCTGGGGGTGGGAACGAAATTTCACACCCCGAGGGGTCGAGTCCGGTGGCTTCGGCAGCGGCAGTATCGCCTTGCTTGCGGCGGAATCCTGTTCGCATCCCGTCCGCGCTCGGCATCGGAAAAAGGCTCACGCGAAATCGATGTGGAAACTTATCGACAATTGGAGAGGTTACGTATGACGCCGCATCGAAACAGACTGGCTTTCGTACACCCCCCCTGGGGTATCCCCGGGTATCCCATCAGTGTCAGAAGGGTGGCGCACGGCCGCCGGAGGCATACCTGAATACACTAGCTCGGCGAGGCGTGACGCTTCTCCGGTGAGCGAGCCGCCTCCTCCAGTAACTCAGCGCTGCAAGTGGGCGTAGATGCCTGACAATATGGGAGGTTCCACATGAGAATGGTTCCGCATAAGTTATCCGTAGTGCTGGCGCTCATGAGCGCCAATGTGCTGGGCTGCGTCAAGCCCGACGACGACGAGTCGCAAGCCCGACGACGACGAGTCGCAAGCTGTAGGTGTGACTCCTTACCTCCCCACGCTACCTGGTAGCGCCTTCTCTATCTTGGTCCAACCTCTAGCACCTAGCTCAAGGAGGAAGTTTGATGAACCCGCATCCGAAGAGTCTTGTGATTCTTGTTTGCCTTGCCGCGGTCGCCCTAGTCGCGACCGCCGCCACGACTGCGGCGCTTTCGACGCCCGTGCTGGATGTCCTTTCTGGCCAGCAGAACTTTGCGGAACCGGCCGGTGCCCGGTGGGCGACCGAGAGCAATCCCCAAGTCTTTCAGACCGTCGTGCATGCGAACACGAATTCTACGTATAGGTGCTTCGTTGACCGATACAACAGATCCTGTACGTATTCGAGCAGCACCTTTGGTCTGGACCCCACAGCCGCCGTCGACTGGAACGGAACCAATGAGTTTATAAGGCTGACCATGGGGGATTCCGGTTCTCCTACCATTCGCCCCAACGACACGCTTTTTCTCGAGTTTTCCGAGAATCCATGTCCCGTGACGCCAACCGACTGCGGAAGTACCCCTCCGACCTGGCAAACCTGCACCTATTCTCCTACAAGCGGTCTTGGCTTTATCCCAGGAATTGATTATCCCCAGCTAGTTGACCGGCCTAACAGCAGTCACATGTGGGTCGTAGCGTGGCGACTGTCACCAACCATCGATTCTAACCGTGTCGTCGTCGCTAATCTAGGCAACCCAACCACAACGCCTGGTGGACCAATATGTAGCTTGATTTCAAATGTAAGCGAACTTCCAACAACAGTGGAACCGACTTCAGTCCACCTCGCTTATCCACGCGCTGTAGCCGTGGGAAACGAATTATGGATAACATACGCCAACGTTACCGACAGGAAGATGAAGTTCGTTAGATTCAATATGGTTACACAAATATGGGGCGGCAGCGCTTTTGAGGTGGACGATTACCTCCCCTATCCGCTCACGCTGGCCGGAATCGCTGACGGAAATCGACGCTCTTCGATGCCAGTATCTCGGATTGACGTAAGTGATCGCAATGACTCGAGCCCGACTGCTGTGATCACGTTTCAAAGCGCTGGTTCGGGCAGTTGCTCGAGCAAACAGGAAACGCGTATCTATCGGAGTACCGATCTGGGCGTGACCTGGTCTTATGAGCTGGTCACCGGCTGCCAGACGAACGCCCATCCAGAGGTCGCGTTCGCCAGAAGCGAGGGAGGAAGCTCCAGTACCGTGCATGTCATGACCCAGCATGAGTGCTTGACATCAAACAAAGGTGGCAAAGGGCTGTGTCCTGTGAGCTGGCGAAGTACCGACGCCGGAGCGAACTGGAGCGGCGTATTCGTGGGTGAGGGGAATACGTTTAATGGCCCCCTGATCCCGGTATACTGGGGAGACTACGATGGCATAGTAGCAGACGGGGATACCATGTTCTATTTCTGGGGAGATATGGATGCCCCTTTGTACCGAGTGCGGGGTCAGGGTATTGAACCGTAGGGAACCTAGCCGTAAAGTGGAAACAGTGGAGGCTAATGATGGAAACAAGAATGACCGGTTTTGCTGTGATTGTTCTGGCGGTCCTTTCGGGATGCTCGAGTAGGGAGAAACAGGAACAGAATATGGGCTTGGTTGGTGTGGCGCGGGCGCAACTCACAGAAAGAGCTGATGATCCAAAAATCGGAGAGCCGTGTGATCCGCAAAAGGATGGCTGGATACGCCCACAGCTGACTACGGAAGAGGCTGCCGATGAGGCGAGAGCCCGTACCGGGAAGCCACAGTTTGTCGTTCCAAGAAGGAGTGGCGTAATAGCGAGCACCAAGCAGCTTCCCAAGGGCACCAAATACTGCCTGGCTGGCGTTCCGTATCCGGACGGTTATATGACGGCTACGTGTCGCTCGGATGCGAACTGCCCGGACGGCGCTCTTTGCAGCAAAGGTGGTCTTTGCCGAAAGTCCTGCAGTGCGGACAGCGACTGTGCTAGTGGCAGCGTCTGCACGGGCGGCCAGTCGGACCGGGTACGCTTTTGCCAGTGTGTCGAGTGCATAGAAAAGGCCTTTCACCGCGACTGAACGAGCTGGCGAGGAAGCGCGCGTCCCGCGTGGCACATTGCACCCCTGGCACGAAGAGTGACGCAAGCAAGACCGGGTACTGGACGCGGGAGTCGGGCAGGCCCCAGGCGCCGAAGGCCCGGTTGCTCTGACCCGCCTGTCGATGGCGGAGTGCCACTTCGCGAGTCCATGCGCTATACTTCAGAGGATGCTTGGTCTTGCGGTCTAGGTCTAGGACATGTCAGACGTAGGCAGGAAACGGGAGTCGCGAACCTGAGGGCAGCAAGGCCAGGGAGTTTCGCATGTACTATAGGGTCCGTCCGAGAATGACTCGATCAGCTACGGCCGTGCAGGGCGGCGTTGTGGCGATCGCATCGCTGGTGGGGATGACTTCGTGCCAAGAAGATGTGCTTCCGTGCTCGGGAGTAGAGCAGGTAGACTCGGGGGACTCGCTCTCGATCGATGCGTGCTCGATGGGGGACTCGGGTCGTATCGATGCGTCAGCAAGCGATATCGGAGGCGCCTGCCGCCGGGAGGATTATCCGAACCACACCGTGGACCCTTCTTCGCTTGCGCCCGGCGTGCGTTGGTGCCTGGGGGCTGGTGATGTGTATCCGGATGGCTACGTTACCGCGAACTGCAGCACTGATCGGGACTGCGGAGGGGGGGGGGCTCGCTGCCACAATAAACTGTGCCGCATGCCATGCAAGACCGACGCGGACTGCCGGCCACCTTCGACCTGTTGGGAGCCCGGTCCTGCCGTGGACCCAGGAGAATTCAGGTTCTGTCAGTGCGGGCCATGCCTTGTACCGTGGCCTCCACCTCCCACGTACCCTGCTCCAGCCATGGACGCCGGCTCGCAACCTTCGAGAGATGCCGCGCCCCGAACCGATTAGCGGTTCCTGCAGGGAGCGTGAGGGTGAGCACCGCCGGCCGGCCGGCCCGACCTGCGCCCGGCATACCCGACCCGACCCTCGATAGAGCGGCCGGTGTCAAGTACATGCAGCGGTCCCCTCCGGCAGCGCGGTGCGCAGTCGGCAATACGAGAAGTGGGCGCCAGCCGAGAGGGACGGCACAGGAGTCGCGACTCACCCATCGATACGTGCTTTGAATCCGGCCTAACGTTGCCGGGGCACAGGAGGCTGGTCGAAGAAATGGTGCTTTCAGCGTTTCGACGTCTTGGCGTCGGGGTCAGGTTCGCACTCATT
>JAKSBK010000228.1 GCA_022361155.1 Pseudomonadota bacterium | reverse complement strand
TCGAGAATCGATGCCAGAGCCAGCGCGCCCGCAGCAGCGGAGCGAAGCAATAGCAGCGCTATTTCAAGCTTCGCTGCGAGGACGAAAGCGGCTATGGCGCGATTCTCGACGGAAACTAGGGTGCGACGAGGCCTTCGCGTATAGCCAAGCGCGCAAGCTGCACCCTGTCGTGGATGCCCAGCTTGTTCATGAGGCGCGCGCTCACGTTTTCGACGGTCTTGACGCTTAGGCCAAGCTCGTGCGCCATCTGCTTCTTGGTGAGTCCAGCCGCCGTCAGGTGAAGCACCTGCAGTTCACGCCGACTCAGCACGGCCAGGTCACGCGACGCGCCTGCGCGCCTTAGCTGCGGCGCCCCCCCGGCATGACCGTTCGCCGCTGCCGGTGCATGCACCAGGTCCGAGAGGATCTGGGCGATGCCGCGAATCGAAGTCGCCACCGGAGCATGCCCAGATGTCTTCGCCTTCACAACGTGCCCGGTTGGGAGACCCGCGAGTGCCAGTGTTTTCAGCGCGGGATTCCGCTGCTTGGCTGCCGCGAGCCAACCGCTGCCTTCGGGCGTATCGCAGTCGTCGTGGACAACGACATCCGCTCTCGCGCCCGCCGAAAGAACGGCCAGGGCTGTCTGCACGTTGCCCACGCATGCTGCGACACGCACCCGGGGCTGTTGCTCGAGCCAGTACGCAAGCAGCTCACGAACGATGCCGCACCGCACGACGACCAGAACCCGGACCGTTGCCCGATACTGAATCACACCCGGCTGTCTTACCTTGCCCGAAGAGCGGCTGCGCTCTTCCTGCCCGCCTCGACACAGATGTCGAGCATCCCTTGTGTGCCCAGGCCGACCAGCGCAAGCCGCTCCATGGTGGCCTCGAGTTGTTCGCGAAAGGCGTCAAAGGAGCGGGTCGCACCCGCCGCGATCAAGAGCGGAGTGATGGTGCGTGCAAAAACGCAGACCCGAGCCAGATCCGACAGCGAGTCGGCATCGGCGCCAACGGGCGTACCCACGGCGTCGCAAGTCTCCTCGGGCAACGCGATACGCTGAAGCAAACGACGACCGATCTCGTAGCTCGAAGTGCCGTAGCGCTCCGTTTCCAACCGCTGACGTTGGGCGGGATCGCCGCCCGCTGCTTGCCAAAGCTCCTCGTAGGCGCCGGTGTCTGCTGTGAGGCACGCCATGGCGCCGATCTCAGCCAGCAGACCAGAGAGGAACGCACAACCCCGCGGCACCGTGGAAAGCGCTCGGGCGCTGAGCCCGGCAAGCGCTCCGGAAAGGACCGACTGCTCGTGCAACCGGAGCGACAGCTTGCTCTCCGAGCGAAACGCCGCGATCATCGCCATGGCAGCCGCCATGTTCCTGAGCTCGTTGAGCCCCAGCCTCATGATGGCTTGCTCGAGGTCTCCGATCACGGTGTTCCCGCTGTATAGCGGGCTGTTGGCGATGCGCATGGTTTCAGCTGCGAGCGCCGGATCGGCCGCCACGGCCTGGGCGACTTCGACGATCCGAGCGTCATCCTTGCTCGTCAAGGCGATCACGCGGTTCGCAGCCGCCGGTATCGGAGCTAGCTCTGCAATGCGTTCGAGCAACGCGTTGACTCCATCGGCAGTGGGTCGTGACTGGCTCACGTAGCTTCATTGTACGCGGTAGAACCCCGAGCTACTAGTCTCGACAGACAACGTGACCGGCGATCTCGCGCCTCTCGGCATTCACCGCAGGCGGGCGCCAAATCGCCTCTCGGCCGTTCTTACCAGCTTATTATGGAGGGGCTCGACGACCCTGTCCGTCAGTGTGGACGTTGGGCTGCGGTATACGACATGGAAGGCCAGGCTCTTGTGACCCTCCGGAACCGGGACGCCACGGTAGATATCGAATAACACGACGTCTTCCGCCAATTCACCGGCGGCCTGCTTCAGCACGCCCCGTACGTCACCGACCGCGAGATCTTCCTGGACGACGACCGCGATGTCCCGGCTTACAGAGGGGAATCTCGGAAGGGGCTTGGCTCGCGGCAAAGGGAGACGCCGGCGAGCTGCATGCAACGCTGCCACATCGAGGCCGGCGTACAGCACGCGACCTTCCACCTCGAAGCTACCCGTCACATCGGGGTGAAGCTCACCTGCGACGCCGATTTCGCTGCCGCCGAGCACCACCCGCGCCCGGCGCCTCGGATGCAGGTAGCTCGCACGGGCCTCGAGTGAATCGTCGAGCTCGGTCTGGGGCTGCCCGGCGATGACGGGCCGTAGCACAGCCTGCAGCCGACCCTTTAGATCGTAGAAGTCGCTTGCTTCGGCGTCGTTGAACCACGTTGACCGCGGCCCGGCAACCAGGAGCGCCAGTTCCTGCCGCTCGCGGGGCAGCTTGCCGCCGGGCATGGCATCGAAAACGCGCGCCAGCTCAAACAGAGCCAGACCCTTGACCTGGTGGTGCTGAGCGTGCTTCACGTTGTTCAACAGCCCAGGAAGCAACGAGGTGCGCAGCAGCGGTCGTTGCTCCGACAGAGGGTTGGCCAGGCGAACGGCGCGCGTGGAGACGCGTGACGCTTCCAGCTCCTGCGCCGACACGAACACGTAGTTGACGGCCTCATCGAAACCTGCTGCGGCCGCAGACTCGCGCAATCTGCGTTCGAACCTGATTGCCTCCGATGTACCCTCCCCCGAGGGACAGACTCGCGGCTGCTGCACCGGAATCGAATCGTAACCCCGTACCCTCGCCACCTCCTCGACCAGATCCGCCTCGCGCTGCAAGTCGGGGCGAAACGCGGGCGCAGTCACGCGCCAGGCAGCGTCCGCCGCATCCACCACGCACCCCAAGCGCTGCAGCACAAGGGCTACCTCGCTTGGGTCCACGGCCACGCCGAGCTGACTGTCAAGCCGCGCCGGGCGCAGGCTGATCGCTCGGGCTGGCAGGCGTCGGGGATAGGCGTCCAGAGCCTCGGGAACCACGGCTCCACCCGTGAGCGCAGCGATCCGGCACGCGGCATCGGCAAGCACCGCTGCAACGGCGTGGGGATCGACCCCGCGCTCGAAGCGATAGCTGGAATCGGTCTGAAGGCCGAGGCGGCGCGACGTGCGTCGCACCGACCGAGGCTCGAAGTAGGCGCACTCGATCAAGACGCCCGTGGTATCTACGCCAACCTCGGAGTCACGCCCGCCCATGACGCCCGCGATGGCTACCGGACCCTCGCCATCGCAAATGAGCAGGTCTTCGCAGCTCAGCGTTCGCTCGTGACCGTCGAGCGTCGCCATGCGCTCGGCCTCACCTGCCCGGCGTACGACGATCCGCACCCCGCGAACTCGGTCGAGATCAAACGCATGAATGGGGTGGCCCCACTTGAGCAGAATCTCGTTGGTCGCATCCACCACGTTGCTGATTGGACGCAGGCCCAGGCTGTGCAATCGATAGCGCAGTGCGAAAGGCGATGGGCCGATCGTTAGACCCAGGACCAAAGCGGCGCCGTAGCGTGGGCAGCCCTCGCTGTCGATTATGCGGATGTCCAGCGGCGGGACGACAAGGTGTCCAGCCGTCACGGTCGAAACAGGTGACCCACAGTGATCCCGCAGGTCGATGGCGGCCAGCCCCTGGCGGGACGGTAGCGGCGCGGCAGACGTCCAGCGCGCGGCAGGGGCTGCGCGCGGCAGCTCGAACGGGCGGGCGAACAGCGCGCACAGCTCGCGAGCTAGCCCGACGTGGCCAAGACAGTCAGGGCGGTTGGGTGTGACCTCGATATCGAACACGGTGTCTCGCAGCCGCAGGGCATCGGCGAACGCCGCGCCCGGTCGTAGCCCCTCGGCGGCTTCGAGCACGAGGATCCCGCTTTCCTCTGGGCCCACGCCGAGCTCGGCTTCGCTGCACAGCATTCCCTGGGAAGCGATGCCCCCGAGACGCCGCGCCGAGATCTCGGCACCGGATGGCAGCCTGGCGCCGATGTCTGCCAGCACCACGAGACGGCCCGGCGAGGGCACGTTGGGCGCTCCGCAGACCACGTCGCGCTCTGCGTCGCCGTTGTAGACGGTCACCACCGTGAGCTTCGCTCGCGACGGGTGCGGGCGAATCCCCCGCACCTCGGCCACCACCACACGAGACAGGTCACGGCCGCACTCCGACGCCGCGTCGACCACGAGACCCGCTGCCGTCAACTTGTCAGCGAACCGGCCCGGTGTGGCCTCGACGGCGGACAGCTCTCTCAACCAGTTGTAGGACGCCAGCATGGTGAAAAAGGGCCCTAGAACTGAGCAAGGAAGCGCGGATCGTTCTCGTACAAGAGTCGGATGTTGGCAATGCCGTAGCGAAGCATGGCAATGCGGTCGATGCCCATCCCAAACGCGAAACCCGTGACGCGATCCGGATCGTAGCCTACGCTTTCGAACACCACGGGATGGATCATGCCGCACCCCAGGATCTCGATCCAACCCGTGCCCTTGCACACTCGACACCCGGAAGCCCCACAGAACATGCAGCCCATGTCCATCTCACCGCCGGGCTCCACGAAGGGAAAGTAGCTTGGTCGAAAACGCACAGGCACGCCGGCGCCGAACATGCGCTGCGTGAACATGGTGAGGGTGCCTTTCAAGTGAGCAAAGCTGACCTGCTCGCTCACCATGAAGCCCTCCACCTGCTTGAACATCGGAGAATGGGTGGCGTCGTCGTCGCGTCGATACACGGTCCCGGGAGCCACGATCGCCAGCGGCGGCGAGCGATCCAGCATCTGGCGCACCTGCATGTTCGAGGTGTGCGTTCGCAGCAGAATCGAGTCCGGCTCGCCACTGCGTCCTTCAACAAAAAAGCTATCCTGCTGGTCAGTGGCGGGATGATCCATAGGAAAGCCAAGCATGTCGAAGTTGTAGCGGTGATACTCTACCTCCGGACCGTCCACGATGTCGAAGCCGAGAACGCCGAAGACGTCCAATACCTCGAAGCTCACCCTGGTTAGCGGATGCAGGCGCCCCGGCATGGTTCCGCGGCCAGGCAGGCTGATGTCCATCGACGGGGCGCCAAGCTCGCGCCTGCGAGCTTCGCCTGCGAGCTCCAGCAACCGAGCACGGAAAAGGCGCTGGATCTCCGTCTTGAGTTGGTTGGCGCGAAGTCCAAACGCCTTGCGATCACCGGCCTCGATCCGTGGCATCAGCTTCATCAGCCGGGTCAGCTGTCCCTGCGGACCAACGAAACGAGCGTTGACCGAACGCAGGCTTTGTTCGTCTCCGGCGTTTGCGAAGACCGCCTCGTAGGACTCCGCGCCCGCGCGCAGCCCCTCCTGACGCTCCGCCGCCACGTGATCGGCCATGGTGCGCAGGCTACTCTATTCTCGCCCGGCGTTCCCAGTGCGCGCGCGCCCCCCG
>JAKSBK010000227.1 GCA_022361155.1 Pseudomonadota bacterium | reverse complement strand
GTCCGCGGATACACCGGTGGCCGGTCCGGGTTCCGGAGCCGGTCCTCGCCAACCCTGGGGCCGGTTCCGGAACCCGGACCGAACTTGTGATTCGTGGTACTAGTCACCGTCGACCAGGTCACCGAGGCCACCGAGCAGCGAGCCTTCGCCCGTGCGCGCGCCCCCTGCTGCGGGAGCATTCATGAGGATACGATCCGCCAACCTCGAGAACGGCAGACTCTGCAGCCAGACGGTCCCCGTGCCCTGAAGGGTTGCCAGAAACAGCCCCTCACCCCCGAACACCATGGACTTGAGGTTGCCCGCCTGCTCGATGCTGTAGTCGATGCCCTCGGTGAAGGCCACGAGGCAGCCCGTGTCCAACCGCAGCCGACCTCCCCGCAGATCCTTGCGTACTATCGTCCCGCCGGCGTGGACGAAAGCCATGCCGTCGCCCTCGAGCCGCTGCAAGATGAAACCTTCGCCGCCAAAGAGACCGCTACCGATGCGCCGATTGAACGCGATCGACACCTTCGTGCCCAGGGCGGCGCACAGGAAGGCGTCTTTTTGGCATAGCAGCGTGCCCCCGAGCTCCGCCATGTTCACGGGCACGATCTTTCCGGGATAGGGTGCCGCAAACGCGACCCGCCGCTTGCCCTGTCCCCGGTTGGTGAAGTGAGTCATGAAGATTGACTCACCGGTGAATACTCGTTTGCCGGCGTCGAGCAGCTTGCCGAAGAAGCCGCGCTCCGGTTCCGCACCGTCGCCCATCTTGGCCTCGAAATCGATGCCGTCTTCCATGTAATTCATGGCGCCGGCTTCTGCGATTACGGTTTCCCCCGGGTCGAGCTCGACCTCGACGAGCTGCAAGTCATCACCGATGACTTCGTAGTCGACCTCATGGCATCGCATGGCGTTCCTCCTTGTTCGTACGAGCCGGCAACCCTACCAGGGTTCGAAAGAAGTTCACGACCGAGACGCCAGCGCTCGCTGGTAGCTCTCGATCGTTGCGAGCGCGCAACGCCGCCAGCTGAACTGCGCGGCGCGCGCAATACCGACGCTGCGATAATGCACGCGCAACGAGCCATCATCAAGCAGAGCGAGCATCGCCTCGCACAGCTCTTCGGTGCTTCCTGGAGCAAACGTGCGCGCCGCGTCTGCGGCCACTTCGCCTAGGGCAGTGGCGCCGGTAGTGATGGTGGGCGCTCCACAAGCCATCGCTTCGAGCACCGGAAGGCCAAAGCCCTCGTAGCGCGAGGGAAAAACGTGCAACGAACAATGCCGATACAACGCGGCGATCAGGTTGGCGGGCACGTAGCCCAGAAACCGCACCCGGTGCAGCAATCCCGATCCGCGGGCTTCGGCGACGAGCGCTCGACGCTTCCACGGGGGCAGCGAGCCGGCCAGCACCAAATCGACGTCGTGTGCGCGCCGCGTGAGCCCATAGGCGCGCACCAGTCGTTTGAGGTCCTTGCGCCTGTCCGCCCCACCCACGTACAGCACGTACGGACGCTCGATGCCGAGCTTGCGTCGTAGGCGATCACGCTCACCTTCGCGCTCGTGCGGGTCGAAACGCTCGTGGTCTACGCCATGGTACACCACATCGATGCGATCCGCGTCCATGCCCAGCTCCCGGACCAGGTCGCGCTTGGTGGTCTCGCTGATCGCTATGATCCGTTGCGCATGCCGATAGCGCCGGCGGTCCAGTGCTCGCTGGCCCGACCGCATGAGGGGAAGACGGGGCAAGTACTCGCGGTGCATGATCAGAGGTATCAGATCATGACAGGTCACGATCAGCGGCACCCGCTCGCCCAAGGGAGTGCCTCGTGCCTCGGTGAGATGGAGTAGCTCCGCGCCCAGGCGGCGTGTCAGCCCGTTCATGGCGAACCGTCGCCTCATCAGGTAGCGGCTGTACTGCAAGCGGCCCGGCCGCAGCGTCAGGTCTCCGGTGTAACAGAGGCTGCCGACCGCTTCACCCGCCACCCGGGAGCTAGGCCGAACCAGCCCATACAGGCTCAAGCCTGCGCGCTCCTCGGGCCTGAGCCTGGACAGCGCACGACCCAGATTGGCCACGTAGCTGCCAATGCCTCGAAAGCGCGAAGGCGTATCCAGCGGGGACAGATCAACGAAGACCCTGGACACCGGCACCGCTCCGCCCCACCTCGCTCCTAGAATACGACGAAAGCCGCCCAGAAAGCCGGCTGGGAAGCCGTCAGCGAGGCGAACATGCCGGCGTACGGCCCGCTCCAGGGCCTTCAATTGGCGCTCGACGGCAACCAATAATGTGAGCTAGTGTCCTGTGACAGCGATTATCGGCATGGCTCAGTGAGCAAACGGCGGCGAAGCGGACAGCGGATCGACATCGGAATAGCAGAGTTATTTCAAGGAGATATCCCAGGGGCGGTCGCGGGCGCGATCCGCGTCGAAAGCCGGCGGATTGTGTAAGGAGCTCGGTTCCAGGACACTAGGCATGGCTGGCCACGGTTCCGGATCAAGGACGCCTCGACCGGAGGCGGCAACGGACACAGCGGGCCAGCGCACAGCCCGCGAGCGAATCGCGGCCCTGCAATCGGAGCTCGAGCTGGCCACCGACGCGGCCAGGGCCGCGCGCCTGCATCACGAGATCGGCAGGCTGTGCGAGCAGTCCCTCGGGGAGCAGCGTCGAGCCGCCGACAGCTACCTCACGGCACACAAGCTCGCTCCGGAGCACCGGCCGTCGCTGCGAGCCGCCCGGCGCCTGCTGGTCGCCCGCAAGGAGTACCGCAAGGCCCTCCCGTTGTTCGATGCCGAAGTGCGCATCACCTCCGACCCCCGCAACAAGGCGATGCTGCTTTACGCCAAGGGCCGCCTGCTGGAGGACGCGCTGGCAAACCGGGCCGATGCGGCCAGAACCTACTTGGCGGCGCGCGATCTCGACGCGGGCAATCCAGCCGTGCTCAAGGCGCTGGAGCAATGCCTGATCGAGCCCGAGCAATGGCGGGACCTTTCGCTCACCTACGAGCAGACCGCCAACGCGGTCGCCAGCGACCCACGCCATCGCGCGGCGCTGATCGTGCGCCGGGCCCAGCTTGCCGAGCTGCACGGCGATGCCCAGCAAGCAGTGGAGTTGTACGAGACCGCCCTCCGAGTCGACCCCGGTTCACGGGTGGCTCTGAGCGCGCTCACGCGTCTGCACTACGATCTCGGACATTGGCGTGATCTCGCCGCCGTGCTGCAGCGAGCGGCCAGTCAGACCAGCGACGTCCGAGCACGCTCCCTGCACCGCTTCCTCGCGGCGCGGCTGCTCGCTCAACAGCTCGCGAGCCCAGGCAAGGCTATCGAGGTGCTCGAGTCGGCGCTGCTGGAGGCGCCCACGGACTGGGCGCTGCTTCAGGAGCTGGAGCGCCTCTACACCGCTAACCGCGATTTCGAGAAACTCGCCGAAGTGCTGGAGCGGCAGAGCCATGCGCAAGAAGACGAGCGCGAGCGACTCCACACCTTGCGCCGGCTCGGCGAGCTGTTCGAGGTTCAACTAGGTGACGAGAAGCGGGCGATCCAATGGTACGAGGCGGCGCGCGAGCTCGCACCCACCGACAGCGCAACGCTGCACGCGCTGCAGCGGCTCTACCACGCCGGACAGGAATGGAAGGCGCTGCTGCAGACGCTCGGCACCGAACTGCAAGCCTGTGTTGATAGCGCTCGGCGAGCCGCGATTCACGCCGAGCTGGCCGAGATCCTGGAGTGTCGTGTCCAGGAAATCGAAGGCGCGATTTCGCATCACCGCCGGGCGCTGGAGCTCGACCCCCGAGCCGAAGCTTCGCTGCGGGCGCTCGAGCGACTCCTGTCGGGCGCCGGACGCTACCAGGAGCTGGCTGCAACCTACGAGGGCGCGCTCGCCCACGCACGGGCCGATGAGCAGCGTAGGGTTCTACTGCTCAAGTTGGCCTTGACGCAGGAAAACAGTCTCGAGGATCCCGCCGCGGCCACCGATGTCTATCGCAGGCTGCTCGTGTTGGAACCTGACGACCGCCTCGCGCTGCATGGCTTGCAGCGCAACGCTGAACGTGCGGGCAACTACGCGCAGCTCGTACGCGCGCTGGATCAGGAAGCGGCCACGGCACCGGTGGTGGCGCAGAAGGCCGCCCTGATGCAGCGCGCCGCCGGCGTGCTGAGCGAGCACCTGCAAGATCATGCCGGCGCCCTGCAGCGATTGCGGAAGGTGCTCGACCTGGATCCGAAGCATGTAGCCGCGCTAAGGCGCATCGAGCGCATCTACCAGCTCCTAGGGTACTGGGAAGACCTGGTCGACACCCAGCGCAAGCGCGCGGCACTGCTGGCCGACAGCGACGAGCAGGCTGCCTTGATCCTCAAGATGGTGGAAGTGTGCGAGCAGCGCATCGGCGATCCCGAACAGGCGTTCGAGCTGCTCAGCAGTTCTGGCCGGCTCGAAGCCATGCAGCCAAAGCTGCTGCGCGAGCTCGCCGATCGACTGCGCCAGCGACAGCGCTGGCGCGAGCTCGTACCCGTGCTCGAAGCGGAGCTCAACCTGGCATCCGACCCGGATGCTCGAGCGCTGGCCGCCTACAGAATTGGCGAGCTGTACGAAACCCAGCTCGAACAACGGGAACAAGCCCTCGACTACTACCAGCGGACGTTGGGTCTCATGCCGTCCCACCCCTTTGCGTCGGAGGCCATCACCCGACTCCACGCCAAATCGGATGCTTGGCGGGAGCTGGTCAGGGATCTTCAACGCCAGGCCGCGGAATCCGAGGACCGCAAACACAAGGTCGCGCTGCTCATGCGGCAAGGGTGGATCTGGTGGGAGCAGCTCAAGGAGCCCCAGCGCGCCGTCGCGTGTTTCGAAGCGGCGATCGCGGAGCAGCCGGGTAGCGTGGACGTCCTGCTGGCCCTGGAGCCGCTTTATCGCCACACCGGTAACCACAAGGCCTTGGCCCGTACCTACGCCAGCCTCGCGGAGGTCCTTACCTGCCCAGCCGCACGAGCCTCTGCGCTGCGCGAGCTGGCGAGATTGCATAGCCAGCGCAGCCTGAGCGAGCTCGACGATCAGAAACGGGTGCTCGAGGCCATATGTGCACTGCTGCCCGACGACGAGGGCGCGTCGGTGGCGCTCGAAGAGCTGCTGCTTCGAAACCAGGACCGCGAAGGGCTGCGCGCGCTCGACGAGCTGGCGGCCGAACACAGCCCCGACCCGATAGTCGCCTCGGCGCACAAGACACGCCTGGCAGAAGCGGTGGAAGGCGACGAGGATAGCGATCGCAGGGCGCTCGAGCTCTTCAAGCAGGCCCTGGACCTCGACCCCGCCAACGTGGGCGCGATGCGTGGCCTGGCACGCTTGGCCGAGCGCGGCGGCAACGCGCAGGAGCAGGTCAATGCGAAACGGCTGGAAGCCAAGACGACGCACCACCCGCAGCACGCTGCAAACCTGCTCGTCGACAGTGCCCGCCTCAACAAAAGCGGCTTGCGGGATACGGAAGCTGCACTCGAAGACCTGGAAGCCGCGCTGGAACGCTGCCCTGAGCACGAACAGGCGGCACTAGAGCTGATGGAGCTTCTGTCGGCGAGCGAACAGAGCGGGAGGCTGGTGAGCCTGCTCACGCGTGCGGCCAAGCTCGCCGGCGACCCCGACCGTGCCGGCCGCCTTTGGTGCGAAATCGCTCGGATCGAAAACGAGTGCCACGGCAACATTCCGGCGGCGCTCGGAGCGTTCAATCGTGCACTGCAGTCGGCTCCTGCCAACGTCGAGGTGATGATGGCCATGGCTCGGCTGTTTCAACTCGACGGACAATGGAACGAGGCAGCACAGTTGCTGCAGCGGGTGGTACAGCTGTGCTCCGATCGCGAAGCACTGCGTGAGGCCCATCTGCAGCTCGCCGAGCTCTACGAGGAGCGCCTGGGCGACCGCGAGCGCGCGCTAACGAGCCTGCAAGCGGCAACGGGCCTGGATCCCGAGAGTCGACCGGCATTGCGGAGCCTTGCGCGCCTTCACAGCCGGAACCGCAGCTGGGATCAGGCGGCGCAGGCGGCGGCCTTGCTCGTGCGGCACAGCGCCGACCCGGGCGAGAAAAGCAAGGCCCTGCGGTTGCTGGCCGAGGCGGAAAAAGAGCGGGGCAACGACGCCGCGGCCGCCAGTGCGCTCACCACTGCGGTCAAGCTCGAGGGTCCGGCGGGCGCAGCGGCGTCTGCGCTCAGGCCGTTAGTCAGGAGCCCTGAGCAGTGGCGAGGCTATGTGCGCTCACTTCAGCAGTACGCGCGCGAGCGCGGAGGTAAGGACGCTGCGCTGGCGTTTGTGGAGATGGCGCGGGTGGAGTTCGAGCGGCTCGACAACCGCGCTTCCGCGTTGCGGATGCTGCGGCGCGGACTCGAGGCGAATCCCGACACCCCCGAGCTCCACGCGCTGCTAGCTTCGGCGCTGCGCAAGGGTGGTGACGCCGCAGGGGGTGTGCGGCAGCTGAGCGGAGCGCTGACTGCGCGGCCAGACCATCCCGGCCTGTGGCGGGAGCTGGCTCGCTGCCAGGTTGAGCTCGGCGCAGGCGCGGAGCAAGCCGCGGCCCTGGCGGGATTGATGGTGCTGGGCGATGCGAGCGATTCCGAACGTGCCAAGGCACTGACCCGCGCCCCTCGCGTCGCTGGGGCCAGACCCGACTCGCTGCGTACCGACGTTCTCGAGCACATTGGCCCGCCGATGCCGGAGCTCGGCGCAGCGCCGCGATTGCTGGAGCTGTTGGGGCCGGCACTCGGCAAGCTGTTTCCCCGCGACCTGGAGGCGTTCGGGGTCTCGGCCCGCGACCAGATTCCCGCTCGTTCGGGCCACTCCGTGCGCACGCTAGCCGATCGGCTCGCGGCCATCTTTGGCGTCTCGGCCTACGAGCTCTACGTACACAGGGCGGGCACGCAGGGGATCGTCGTGGAGCTTGGCGAGACGCCTGCAGTGCTTGTCCCCGAGCCATTGGTTGGGCTGCCCGAGCCCCAGCAGGCGTTCCTGCTGGCGCGACCCTTGGCCGTGATCGCCCAAGGAGCAGTCCCGCTGCTGAAGCTGGAGGAAGGTCAGCTCAAGCTCGTCCTCGCCGCAGCAGTATGCCAGGTGCACAGCGACTACGCTCCAGACGGGCAGGATTCCGGTGACCTGACGGAGTTGTCTGCACGCCTGGGCCGAACCATGGGGTGGCGCGGGCGAAAATCGATCGAGCCGGTGGTTGCCGAGTACGTGAAGGGCCCCAAAGTCCACGTGAAGCAGTGGCTCGGCGCCAGCAGGGCACGTGCCAACCGCGCAGCTCTATTGGCCAGCGATGACGTGGTTCAGGCCGTGGAAGCCTACCGCACGGCGGAACCGGCCTACCGTAAGCTGCAGGGCCCGGAACTCGTGCGGACCAGTCACACGGTTGCAGACCTGCTGGCCCTGTGGGCCAGCGAGGCGGCCCGCAGCTTCCGCCAGCGCGCCTACGAGCAAGCCTGACTACAGGCTGGTGCTCGGCGGCCAACCGAAGTGGCGCTCTTGTTGGGGCCACGGCGGAGGCCGGCGGGCGCCGCGGACCCGACCCGCGGACCCGACCCGAGTTGGCGCCCGCCGGCGACCCGACCCGCGGACCCGACCCGAGTTAGCGCCCGCCGGCGACCCGACCCGTGGCACGCTTCCAAACAGGACATGGACTCCGACGCGGCACCCATGCTCCATTCGCATATGGCCGCCCGCTCGAGTCTCTAGCGTGCCGCCCCGCCGAGGGTCGCGGACATGAGTAGAGCGTGTAATCACTGATGCAGGACCGCGACGATGGTGACTGCTTGAAGCTCGAGCAGCGGTTGCCGGTCACTTGAACACGGGCAGACGCTCGTTGAAGGACCCGGTGCGATAGCCGGCCAGGTCAAGCGTGATGTAGCGGAAGCCGGTTCGGCTGCCCGCGTCGAGGATTTGCGAACGCTCCTCGAGCGCGCGACGGAGATCGGCTGCGTCTAGCTCGATACGAGCCAGATCGTCGTGGAGCCTCACCCTGACCTGGATGAACCCCAGGGCCTTCAATGCCTCCTCCAGGCGCTCGATTCGACTCAGGCGCTCGGGCGTCACGCGGGTCCCATAGGGAACGCGCGAGCTCAGGCAGGCTGCGGCCGGCTTATCCCAGAAGTCCAGCGCCGCGTCGCGTGCAAGCTCGCGGATCTCACGCTTGCTTAGGCCCACTTCCACAAAGGGGCTGCGGACGCCGGCCTCGCTGGCCGCCTGCAAGCCGGGCCGGTAGTCGCCGAGGTCGTCAACGTTGGTGCCGTTGATGACCCAGACAAAGCCAAGCTCGACGCGTCTTGCGTCCGTGATCGAATAAAGCTCGCGCTTGCAGTAGTAGCAACGATTCTGGGGATTGTTGGCGTAGTTGGGATCGTTCAACTCGCGCGACTCCACCATTTCGTGCCGTGCCCCAAGGTGTGAAGCGATGCGCTGCGCGTCCAGGCGTTCCCGCGCAGGCAGCGAAGGACTAACCGCGGTTAGTCCGAGGGCGCGCTCACCCAGCGTGTCTGTCGCCAGCTTCAGCAAGAATGCACTGTCGAGCCCGCCGCTGTAGGCGACCACGGCCGACTCCATGTTCTCCAGCACAGCAACGAGCTCACCCAGTTTTCCATCCATGCCGCTACCGCCTTGGGCCCGCAACCAGGCTTCTCCTAAGGGTCCGTCCAAGAATAACCAAATCGGCTGCGGCCGTGCAGGGCGGCGCGCTCGCGGCTTTCGTCCTCGCAAGAATCCTCGAAATAGCGCTGCTATTCTTGCGGTTTCTCCTCCGGGCGCGCCGACGGTCGCATCCACCCTGCGCGACCGGTCTCGACCGGCTATTCTTGGACGGACCCTAACACCGCCGTCCACCCTCGTCACGCCGCCGGCTACTCACCTGGACCCGGAACTTCGCTGCGGTTCGCGTAGCCAGAGGTTTGACTCGACGCCGTGGCCCAGCCCGGCTCAGCCCTCGCGCACCGTCAGACTGGCCTCGCGGAATTCGTCGCTTCCCGACTGGTGCACCCACAGCTTGAGATCGCTGATTTGGCCCTGCACGACGCTAAGCACGACAAACGCGCAGGGCCACATCAGCACGCCTCGTGATGAGAAGGTCGCGGCGTCTTCGCGCGAGAAGTGGGCGCCAGCGTCGCAGTGCGAATGGTAGATCACCTTGATCGGCCGACCCGACCGCTCGCCTTGATCGAAGGCTCTGCCGGCACGCAGCTCGTTGATCTTGAAGTAGGTTCTGGAGGTACGCGGAAAGCGCTCGGGGTCGAGCTTGTGGTACTTGTCGGCCTCGTTGACCTCGCGCGTCATGCCGTCCAAAAGGAAAGGCTCGCCCACCGGACCCGTCAGAAAACCGCAGGCCTCGCTTGGATAGCCTTCCCTGGCGTGCGCTCGCACCTGTTCGAGCACACTGGTGAGCACCACCAAGTCGGCGCGTACCCAGGGTCGCTCGACCTCGGTGCTCATTGGACCCATTGAGCTGCGGGCGACCAGCGTCGAGCGCCAGCTCGGCAAACGTAGCGGGTCGCTGGATCGCGGGACCGTTGACAGCCGTGCTCGGCGGACATGGCAGCCTCGTTATGCGCGCCAGGGACGACCACCGGCTATCGCTGGAACGATGCTCAGGTAGTCACCCTCCTTGAGCGGCGTATCCAAGTTGTTCAGAAAGCGGATGTCTTCCTCGTTGGCGTACACGTTGACGAACCTGCGCACTCCGTTGCTGTCGCACAGCTGGTCGCGCAGTCCCGGGAACTGACGATCGAGGTCATCGATCACCTGACGTACGTCCTGACCGCTCGCGTGGACCTCATCCTGACCACGCGTGAGGCTCCTCAAAGGCGTAGGGATCCGAATAACGACTGGCATCATCTCGCTCCTCGAGGCCGCGGTGGTCCCGCGGCCAACCATGGCCGGGCTCCGGCGGGTTTGTACCCTCGCATGGATACCGCTTGGACGCAGATAGCACATCCGAGCACGATGGACCGAAAAGGGCTACGATTCCGGACTATCACCAGATTCATAAATTTCATTTTTTTCCTGTTTGATGCAAGTTCCCCGTTCAAGACGGCAAATCGCCCGAGCAGTACCGTGTGGCTGCGGTTGAAAACCGCTGCGGCGCAGGGCCAGGACGAGGACGAACGCCCAGAAAGCCGCCTGGGAAGCCGCCGGCGAGGCGAGCACCCTGGCGAACGGCCGCCCTCCCGGCAGCAGGATCAAAACAGGTACTTGACAGCAACGAATCCGGCCACCAGCAGCGCCCCAAAGACGATGACCAGGGCCTCGAAACGAGTCTCGATGAAACGTCGCACCGGAGGCCCGAAGCGGTAAATCAGCAGGCCAACCAGGAAGAACCTGGCTCCGCGACCCAGCACGCTGGCGGGTACCAAGACATCGAGCCCCACCGAGAATACCCCCGAGGCGACGGTAAAGATCTTGTACGGTATTGGCGTAAAAGCTGAAATGAAGAGATACAACCAGGCATCTTCCGCGTAGCGTGCTTGGACCACGCCAAAGCCACCGCAGGTGAAACCGGGAACGTATCGAAACAGTATTCCGCCCCCGTTAAAACTCGGGCACTCCGGGTACACGCCCAAGCCCTGCCAGAGCGTATGACCAATGTACCAGCCCAATACGCCTCCAGCTGTGGAACCCGCGGTGCAGACCGCGGCGTAGGAAAACGCACGTCTGGGCGCTCCCAGCGCAAGGGCGATCAACAGCACGTCGGGAGGGATCGGGAAGAAGCTCGCTTCCATGAACGCCAGCACGAAGAGCGCATGGGTGGCATAGCGGGTAGCAGCCCAGCTCAGCGTCCAGTCGTACAATCCGCGCAGCCAGCTGGCTGGCGCTCGATACCAGGGCAGCCGCTGTGCCCGCGTCACAGCCTGCGGCCCCGCACTCGGCGAACGCGCGCCGGCCCGAACCTCGCCGGCGAATGCTCAGGGCTGGCGGACCGGGTCCGAAGCCCTCGGGGCACATGTGACATCGATTCGCAGTTTCGATCGCGGAGCATGCGCGCCGCCGTACCCACGCCCGAAACCCACATCGGCCTTCGGAGCGCGGGTCCTAGCAGCCCGTTCCGCGAGGGTCAATCAGGAAACCGCCATGGATCTGTACAGCGCCTCCAAACGTTTCTCCACGCCCTTTGATTTTCCCGGCTTCCACGAGGGGCCGCTTCCCGAGCTAGAAATCGGCGACCGAGGTATCATTGGTGACTGCCATACGGCCGCGCTGGTGCGTGCCGACGGGGCCATCGATTGGCTGTGCTTTCCGCGCTTCGACAGCCCGAGCGTGTTCGCCGCCCTGCTTGACCGCGAGCGCGGCGGCTTCACTTCGATCACGCCTCGCAGACCCTTCCAGAGCCTGCAGGCCTACGAACCCGACACCAACGTGCTGGAGACGCTGTTCCGCGTCCCTGGACAGGGAACGGTGCGGCTGACGGACTTCATGCCCTGGAGCGACGACCCCCGGGCTTCGATTCACGAGATCCACCGCCGCATCGAGTGCCGGGACGGAGCGGTCGATTTGCGAGCGGTTTTCGACCCGCGTTTTCACTACGGCTTGGCTGCGCCGGACTTCAATATCTGCGAGCATGGAGCACATGCCGTCGACGGCGCTGGCTGCTGCCGGATGGCCGCGGTGTTCGGCAATCACACGCACTGGGAGCGGCGCGAGCACGGCGGCCTGAAGCTCGATTTCCAAATCCGGGCGGGGCAGCGACGCTGGATGGTGATCTCGTGGGACGCACCGGGAGTCGAGCCGCTCGCGGCCTACCGGCCGTTCGAGATGCTGCGTGCCACGCGCCATCACTGGCGTGAATGGGTGAGGAGCCTTGTCTACGACGGCCCGTGGCGCCACCACGTGCTGCGCTCGGCCCTGGTGCTCAAGCTGCTCACCTTCGCTCCCACCGGAGCGATGGTGGCGGCGCCAACCACCTCGCTGCCCGAATGGCCGGGGGGCACGCGCAACTGGGACTACCGCTTCGCCTGGACGCGCGACACGGCGTTTTCCATCCGGGCGGCCAATCGGGTCGGTGCACGATACGAAGCCAAGGAGTTCTTCCACTTCGTACGCGATGCGCTGGATCACACGCCGAAGCTGCAGGTGATGTACGCGGTCGACGGGGCACCGGTGCCCGAGGAGCAACAACTGTCGCACCTGCGAGGCTACGCTGGATCCGGCCCGGTGCGTGTGGGAAACAACGCCCGCGACCAGGTCCAGCTCGACACCGCCGGCGCTCTGCTCATGGCGGCGTCGCTGTACGAGGAATCCGGCGGATCGATCACGCTGCGCGCGTGGCGCCACCTGCGCAACGTGGTGAACGACGTCTGTGACGGCTGGCAGCAACCGGATCACGGTATCTGGGAGCCGCGCATGAAGCCCCAGCACAACGTTCACTCGAGGCTCATGAGCTGGACGGCCGTGGATTGCGGCATGCATCTGGCGGCGCGTTTCGGCGACTTCCAAGCCGAGCGAAAGTGGGCCGCGATCGCAGCCCGAATCCACGGCGACATCATGGCCAACGGCCTCAGCCCGGATGGCTCGTACTTCACCGGCGCCTACGGCAGCACGGACGTGGACGCCTCGCTGCTGGTGCTACCCATGCGGGGCTTTCTCACGCCGCACGATCCACGGGTCCTGGGCACGATCGATCGCGTGCGCAAGAGCCTCGGCTCCGGCCATTTCGTGTACCGCTATTCAGGAAACGACGGCGTGGGCGGCGACGAAGGCGCGTTCGTGCTGTGTGGTTTTTGGCTGGCCGAAGCGCTGGCCATGGGCGGGCGGCTGGACGAAGCACAGGAAGTCTTCACGGCGCACGCAAACGCCACCAACCACCTGGGCTTGCTTGCCGAGGAGATAGACCCGAGATCGGGTGCCCTGCTAGGCAACTTCCCGCAGGCCTTCAGTCACTTGGGTCTAATCAACAGCGCGCTGCAAATCGACTGGGAGCTGCGTGCACGTGACGAGACGCCGGATGCGTCCGTGCGGACGCGGGAACCGGAGGGAAGCGCGCCCGACGCGGCAGGGCAACGTTTTCGCAAGGCGGAGCTAGGACCCGCCACGAAATAACCTGCCTACCTCGCAGGCTTCAAACGCCGCTGGCCGTGTTGCTCCTCCTCGAAATACCCGCACTATTCCTCGTCTTCGCGCCTTGCCAGCGACGCCCGGTTCTCTCCGATCCGCACAGGTTATTGTGTGGCGGGTCCCAAGCCAGAATACATTGCCTCACATTACGTTTGTGCCGTCCGCATCGCCCGATCGAAGCGCCGCGCCCTGATTGCGGCTATGCTTTGATAGTGTTGCGTTGCCTTCCGTCATGTGCCTGCCGCAAGCGGAATGGATCCGCCATCCGCAGGACCGAGCCAGGCTCGCTCGCCGGCGTGTTTCTGCTTTGCGCGCTGACCCTCCCCTCTGCAGCCGAAGCAAACGCGTTTGTTCACGAGGGAGTGCAACGGCTCTCGCCCTGCGCAGCCAAAGTGGCGCAGCAAATCCAGTCGGCGGGTCTAGGGACCGGCAGCATCGTGCGCCAGGGCTTCATTCTGGAATCCGAAGCACGCAGCTTCGGCCTCGGGCTCGGAAGCGCCGCCCGCGACCATCGCGAATCGGGATCGGCGAATCGCCGTTCGGGGGTCGCTTCTCCCTCGGACGATGACGATGGAGCCGGTTGCATAGGTCTATTGGCCCTGGGACATCAGCGGCTGCGAGCGCTGCAGCTGCAGGTGCACGACGAAAGCGGGCAGCAGCGCGTCCGGGTCGCCGGAGCGCGCCCGTACGCGCGCGTGTGCGGGATACGTGGCGGACAGCTGCACGTCACGCTGACGGCGACCGACGGACGAGGTGAGTTTCAAGTGCTTGCGTTGCAGCAAGCTCCGCAAGAGCTGCCCCAGCTGAGAGCTTGGCTGCAAGAGTGTGCCCCGTTGGATGGCCTCGCCGCGGCAACGTTGCCGGACGTTGGTCCCGAGCCCAAGGGCCCGCCTATCTGGCGCGCGCTGTCGCTGGTAGAGGCTCGCCTCGAGGAGCTGGGCTACAAGCAGCTCGGCGAAACTCAGTTCGGGCATCTGAAAGAACGGCGACGCGAAGGCAGAGCGCGCTACCTCGTAGGCGGACGCTGCTACTCCATCGCTGCGGTCGGGGACAGCAAGGTGGTGGATCTGGACTTGCGGCTGTTTGCGCCTTCGCGCGACGCTACCCTGCTGGCTTCGGACGTGTCGCGGGGCCGAGATGCCGTGGTCAAGATCTGCCCGCAACGCAGCGGCCAGTATTTGCTGGACGTGCGCATGTACCAGGGTTCGGGCAACTACGCCCTGCGCTCGTTCGTGCTCGCCGAGCCAAACGGCGAAGCTCGACCCTCGGGTGTCCAGGGCCTCGCGCGCATTCTGTACGCAGAGCTGGTGTCGCGCATCGAGCGGCGGGGGATGGTCGCTCGACCCCTCGGCTGGGGTCTGGTGCCGGCCGGCAACGCGTTGACCTTGCCGGTGCAGCTCGAGGCCGGACGCTGCTACGCGCTTGGAGGCGTGCCCGCAGACGAGATACAGCGAGGCGATTTGGACTTGGCACTGGTGGACGGCTCCGGTGTGCTGCTCGCCTGGGACGTGGGCAGAGGCTCGCAACCGCTCATCTTCCACTGCGCGAAGCGCTCCGGCACCTACCGCACCGTGGCCAGCATTCATGGCAATCGTGATGCAAGCCGCTACCTGGTGGTGTTGGGGCAATCCCAGCGCAGTGGGAGCCCCTGAATGCGTGGTCGAATCGTGGGCAGTGCGGCCCTCGTTCTGGCCGGCTGCGCTGGCCAACTCGCCCAGCCCGCACGGCGAGCGCCCGGCAGCGGTGCCGAGCCCTCGCTCCAGGCTGCACAGAGCGAGCCGGCCATCTGGGACCAGACGACGGACACGCTCGCGGCACGGATGCGCGACGTTGCCCTCGGCATGTACAGGGCCGGCCTGCGCTATTCGGGTTTCGGCATCCGCGGGTTCATGCCGGCAGGAAGCCATCGGACGCTACCGGTCGATGTGGGGCCGCGTCAGTGCTTGACCCTGGTCGCACTAGCGTCCGACGCCGTCCGCGACCTCGACGCAACGCTCTACGCACCGGATGGCAGCCCGGTAGCCCAGGACGCACAGCCCGACGCGCATCCCACGCTCCAGGTCTGTGTCGGTCCGGTGTCCCAGCGTTTCTACTACAGCCTGCGGCTTTACCACGGCGCCGGCTCCTTCATGGTGGCGGGATTCTACGGTGATCGCAGTCGGCTCGGGTCCGCGCAGGCCGTAATGGGCGGCGGAGCCGGCCCGGCGGCGGCACGGGGCTCCGTTTCGGCGCAGCCCGACTCCGGTGAGCTCAACCGTCTACGGACCCTGTGGGAGGGCCTCGAGCGCCGCGGTTTCGCGGCCTGGCAGGGACCGCTTCGCGTCCCGCTGGCAGCGAGGCAGCGCGTGCGCATGGCGCTCGACGTCGACCCGGCCACGTGCTACGCGGTGGTGGGCTTTGCGGGACCGGGATTGGCCAACCTCGATCTCAGGATCTACGACGAGGAGGGCCGGGAGCTCGCACACGACCTCGCCCCCTGGCCGGACGCCGCCGTGCAGTTCTGCTCCGACCGCGACGCGCAGTTCTCGGCCGAAGTGCACGCTGAAACGGGTCAGGGGCTGGCACTGGTGGCCTTCTACCGTGGCTCGCACGCCACGATCGGCGGCAACAACGCGCTCTGGCTTGGCTCGCGCGCCGGCACACGTTTGTCCAAGCGTCCCCTGGGCAAGGCGCTGGCTCGCTTTGCCTCGGCCAATCGACAAGACTACCGTCGCTCTGGCCGGCGCACACTCGGGTCGCTGTCGTGGGGCGAGGCCACACAGCGCGCGCTCGTGCTCCCTGGCGGCGCGTGCTCGGTGGTTGCAGTGACCGGTGGCCGCGGACTCGGTCGTCTAAGCCTCACGGTCCTGGACGAAGACGGCCGTCAGCTGGGGTTCAAGGACGGAAAGAACGCGAGCGCCGCAGTCCGGCTCTGCTCGAGCAAGCGGCGAAGAGCCCAAGCGATTGTCGTCGCGCGTTCCGGCTACGGTCGCTTTGCCATCGAGGTCTGGTCTAGATCCACGCCCCGCGATCTGCCCGCCGGCGCAACCGAAAAAAGCCTGGGTCACCTCTTGGAAGCGCGGGAACAGGCCCGAGCCGCTGGCTTCCGGCCGCGACAGGATCTTGCAGCGTCCGGGCACGAGGTGACTCTGAGCCAGGATGGCTCGGCTCCGAGCCTGCCCCTGCCCTTGGAGGCCGACCGCTGCCTGCGAGCGCATGCGGTGGTCGCCGGCGAAGCAGGCGAGATCGAGCTACGCTTGGTCGCCAACGGCAAGCCCATGACCCGCCAAGCGGGCTACGCACCTCGGCTGCGCATGTGCACCGATACGGCTTTGCCTGACGCGACGCTGGAGCTTCGATCGCTGTCAGGCGTCCGGCGCGCGCATCTACTGGTGTTCGAGCGCCCGCCGGCTTTCGGGTCTGCTCACCGATGACGAACCCCGATCCAGATACGCTGAGAGATATCGTGGTCGTCGCAAGCGATCTGGCAAAGGAAGCAGGGGAGCTGCTTGCGCGCGGCTATCGCGCCGGCAGCCTAACCTCGCGCCAGGTTCGCAAAAAGGGGGCTATCGACCTGGTCACCGACTACGACCTGCGCAGCGAGGAGCTCATTTGCGAGCGGCTGGCGAGGGTCTTTCCGGATCACGCGATCATCGCCGAGGAGGCCCATCGGCAAAGCGAACGGCCATTCACCTGGTATGTGGATCCGATAGACGGCACCACGAACTTCGCCCATGGCCACCCATTTTTCGCGGTGTCGCTCGGACTCTACTTCGAGGACGTACCCGTGGTGGGCGTGGTTCACGCCCCCGTCCTCGGCACGTGCTGGACCGCAGCGGCTGGACAGGGCGCCTTTCGTAACAGCGAGACCTGTCGCGTGTCCGCCACGAGCGATCTGGGAGACGCACTGTGCGCCACGGGCTTTCCCTACGACAGCCGCACCAGCCGGGACAACAACTACCGCGAGTTCGTCGCCTTCAAACGACAGGTCAGGGATGTCCGGCGTTGCGGCTCCGCGGCGATCGATCTGTGCCTGGTGGCTGACGGAACCTACGATCTGTACTGGGAGCAAAAACTCCAGGCCTGGGACATGAGCGCGGCCGCGGTCGCCGTACTGGAAGCCGGCGGCCGCCTGAGCGATTACGACGGCGCACCGGCCGACCCGCGGAAGGGAAAGCTGGTAGCTAGCAACAGCCAGCTCCACGAGCAGGCACTTGCAGTAATCCGGCGAGCGAGCTCGCTGCCTGCCCTGTAGAGGCTAGCGTAATCCAGGGTCCAGGACACTGGCGAAACTGATGCGGATGAAGCACGATCTACTCACCGATGCCGATTAGATCCCCGTCGCAAAGTGTGCGTCACGCCGAGACCCGCATGGCCATCACTTCCTAAAGATCCAGGCCCGCTACCAGGTCGCGCAGTCCGCCCCTCACACTAAGCTACACTCATCGACGTGAAGACTCGGGACTTCGTTCACACGCTCGTCGATGAGTTGGACGACATGAAGTTGGAGCTCGCGAAGCAGGCGCTCGAGGAGATCAGACAGGACGTGTTTGATCTCACGGAAGCGGAAGAACACGAGCTGCTTGAGCGCGAAGCCGAGTGCACCAAAGGTGAGACGGTCAACGCTCGCGAATTCCTCGCCGAGCTGCGAAGCGGGGTCGAAGCGGATTCCGGTCGTTGAGCTCTCCCGCCGGGCTGCGCGCGAGATTGCACGCGCTCGCAAGTGGTGGATCGCGAATCGGGACAAGGCGCCTCACGCCTTCGACGAGGAGCTTGAGGCTCTGGTCGAGCGACTTGAGACGCATCCCCGAATCGTCGGAGTCGAGCAAAGCGACTTGGCGTCATCACCCGAGGTAGGAGCCCAGTGCGGTAGTGCCGCTCGCTGGGATCTGTGCGGGGGGCGGGCCGAACCCTCAGAGCTAAGGCCCGTCCCTACCGCGACTCTCGCTGCGCAGAACCACTCCGCCATGGTAGCTTGGGCCGGGTCGCGGGGAGATTGAAGCATTTTGTCCCTGCTGGCGTCCCACCGGTATGCAGGGAATACGGCCCACCCGAGCCGCGCTGTGAGATGCACCCAGCTATCGTTGAGCCGCCGGGCTGGCAAGGAGGATCAGAGATGCATAAAGCAGACCGTGGCATGCAGTTCGTTCACACAAACCGGCTGGTACACCGGTCAGCTCCCGTTGCTTTGTCGCGCGCCAGTTGCGTTGAACGCGCAGGATGTACCCGTCGGACAGCCTTGACGCTGCTAATGTCCCTGGTCGCCGCTTGCTCAGGCGCACGAGGCAAGGGCTCGCAGCCCGAAGACATCCCGCCGGGTTCGGAGTCAGCGGGGGAACTGGGTTCCGTCCCGGCGCACGCGGCAGCCCCTACGCAGGTCCCGGCGGCGGCGCCTGCACCCGCTCCCGCGCCAGCACCGACCAGCACAGCCGTGGCTACGCCAACCCAGGTCACGCCCGCGCAGGCCCAGGCAGCGGCGCCATCCGTCCCTGCCCGCGGGGCAGCTCCTCCCGTGCTCGGAAAGCCACGGCCGTCGGACGGCGAGGCGTCGGATGACAAGACGCAGGGCGGCTCCCAGTCCAAGCCGTATGCGGGCATCGAGGACGAGTGCGACCCAGGCGAAGTGCAATCCGCAGCCGGTACCAAGAAGCCCACCGTCAAGCCCCACGTGCCTGGAGACAAGGCCAGCCCGCGGCTGAAGCGGGCCGTCGTCAAGCGCTTCGGCAAGGAGTGCCGGGTGGAGCGCCTGTGCGGAAAGCTGGTGGGCGTGGACTGCGACGCCGCCTCCGACGGTCCCTACTACTATGTGACCAAGAAGCTCAAGATCGTTGCCAAATGTGGCGGTTTCTGTATGGACGGCGATTGCACCAACTGTCCTCCCAAAGCCTGGAAATGCGCCGTGTACTAGTGTCCTGTATCCGAAATCCCGCACATAATTCGCCGGCCCTTGACACCGCTCACGCCATCGATCGCCGTTTGGCTATCTCCTGGAAATAGCGATGCTATTCCTGCGTCGATTCGATGACCCGAGCGTCGCCAATTGCTCGCCGACTTATGTACGTAGTCACGGATACAGG
>JAKSBK010000226.1 GCA_022361155.1 Pseudomonadota bacterium | reverse complement strand
CTGTGGGCCATTTGGCTTCGCGAGCAGGAGTACGATCCCAAGCTCGCCACCTAGTGTCCAGTATCCGAAAGCCCGCACGCAATTTGCCGGCCCTTGACCCCGCTCACGCCCTCGATCGCCGTTTGGCTATCTCCTGGAAATAGCGATGCACTGCATCGAAATTGAACCGCAGCCTGCGTCGATTCGATGACCCGAGCGTCGCCAATTGCTCGCCGACTTATGTACGTAATCACGGATGCAGGACACTAGATCAGATTTCGCGTGCTACACGCCGCGGTGGACTGAAGCAGCGAGTCCGTCAATCGGAATGAGTGCGAACCTGACCCCGACGCCAAGACGTCGAAACGCTGGAAGCACCATTTCCTCGACCAGCCTCCTGTGCCCCGGCAACGTTAGGCCGGATTCAAAGCACGTATCGATGGGTGAGATTGCCGACTGCGCACCGCGCTGCCGGAGGGGACCACTGCATGTACTTGACACCTGCCGCTCTATCGAGGGTCGGGTCGTCCCGGCGGCTTCCACCACCGGTGGTGATGGAGGGCAAATGCCCCAGTTCGTATGGGTAGCACTCTCGCTCGGCGCCGCTGCCGAAGAGGAGGCAGCGGCGCGCCGTTCGCCGATGCAGCTGGTATGAAGCAGCGGCTCGAGTCTGTTTCCGGATCCGGCCGGCCGTCGACGCGGCTGGTTTTGGGGCTGTTGCCAGGCACGGGCGCTTCGCCTACCACTGCGATTGTGAGTGTGGGGCGGAATGAAGCGCAAGTGGTCGCTTCCTTTCGGCCGGACTCCGAAGGAGGGAAGCGATGCAGGCAAGCATGATGGCCGTTTTTCTGGCGAGTGCGCTCGTCGTGTGCTTTGGCTGCAGCAGACGGCATGGCGGCGGCGGTGATCCCGATGCGGCCGTACCCGGTGCGGGGATAGGCGGCGCAGGGCTTGACGGGGGGCTGGACGGGGCAGCCGGAGGGCGTGCCGATGCGGCGCCGGATGCTGCTTCCGATGCCTGCGTTGCCGAGATCGAGATCTGCAATGGTGTCGACGACGACTGCGACAGGCTGGTGGACGAGGCGCTGAGCCAGCCGTGCGGCAGCAACGTGGGCGCCTGCCAAATGGGGACCGAGACCTGCTCGATGGGGTTGTGGCGGGACTGCAGCGCGGTCCGGTCTGGCGTCGAGCTCTGCAACGACACCGACGACGACTGCGACGGCCTGGTGGACGAGTCACTGAGCCAGTCATGCGGCAGCAACGTGGGCACTTGCCAGGCAGGGACCGAGATGTGCTCGGCAGGTTCATGGCGAGATTGCACTGCGGTCGGGCCCGTCAGCGAGGCCTGCGACGGCATGGGCGATGAGGACTGCGATGGGACCGTCGACGAAGGCTGTCAGTGTGTCACCGGAACCCAGCGCGCGTGCGGTTCGAGCGTGGGTCGGTGCCGGGCAGGGATCCAGCCCTGCGAGCTCGGCGCGTGGGCATCGTGCATTGGGGCTATGGACCCAGGCTTCGAGCGCTGCAATCACATCGACGACGACTGCGACGGGATGGTTGACGAGGCGCTGAGCCAGGCGTGCGGCACCGACGTAGGCGTGTGCCAGGCAGGGACCGAGACGTGTTCGGGAGGCTCGTGGCAAGGCTGCACAGCGGTCGGCCCCGGCACCGAGCGCTGCAACAACATCGACGACGACTGCGACGGGCTCGTGGATGAAGCCGGTGCTTGCCCCGCATGCCCGCAGGGGCTCAGCGCAGGCCGGCAGCACACGTGCGCGCGCTTGGGCACGGGCGAGGTCAAGTGCTGGGGCGAAGGCGACAGCGGCCAGCTTGGCCACGGAGCCTGGACGCGCAGCGCTGTGCCCGTGTCGGTCAAGGGGCTGACGAACGCGGTCGAGGTCAGGGCCGGCGGTGATCACACCTGCGCGCGCTTGAGCACGGGCGAGGTCAAGTGCTGGGGCTACAATAGAGAGCAGCAGCTCGGCGACGAGACCCGCGAACACCGAAACCTGCCCGTCACGGTCCGGGGACTCACGGGCGCGCTCGAGCTAGCCCTGAGTCTGAGCCACAGCTGCGCGCGCCTGAGCACGGGCGAGGTCAAGTGCTGGGGCGATAACCGCAGTGCCCAGCTCGGCGACGGCACCTGGACCGGCAGCGCTGCGCCCGTGACGGTGGTCGGGCTCACCAACGCGGTCGAGATCGCGCTGCCGTATGGCGGCGCCGCCTGTGCGCGCTTGGGTACGGGGGAGGTCAAGTGCTGGGGTGGCAATGAGCAGGGTCAGTTGGGCATCGGCCTGCCCGGCAGCGCAACCCCTGTCACGGTGATCGGGCTCGGGCCCGCCGACGGAATCGCCATGGGTTCCCGTCACACCTGCGTGCGGCTAAGCCAGGGAGAGGTCAAGTGCTGGGGCGCCAATTACTTGGGCCAGCTGGGCGACGGCACGTGGACCGGCAGCACGGTCCCGGTGACGGTGACAGGGCTCAAGGAAGCTGTCGAGATCGACGCGTTCTACGAGCATACCTGCGCGCGCCTGGTCACGGGGGAGGTCCGCTGCTGGGGCAAGAACGATGGAGGCCGGCTAGGCGACGGCACAACACTCAACCAGCCAGCACCCGTCCGGGTCGCCGGGCTGAAGAACGCCGTCGAGATCACCACGGGTGGCGGGCACACCTGCGCGCGCCTGGGCACGGGGGAGGTCCGCTGCTGGGGCTTCAACCGTGCTGGCCAGCTCGGTGACGGCACCACGAGCGACAGGATGACGCCAGTGTCCATCAAAGCCCTCAAGCTACCCGCATGCCGACCGTG
>JAKSBK010000225.1 GCA_022361155.1 Pseudomonadota bacterium | reverse complement strand
GCGGTTCCGAAGCGCAGGGCGGTTCCGAAGCGCAGGGCGGTTCCGAAGCGCAAGGCGGTTTCAGGGCGCAGGGCGGCTCCCACCCGGGCCAGGCGAGAACCCCGGTCTCCTCCCGTTCAGCACCTCGGGTCCATATGCGTGAAAAGCCAAGAGAAACGACCGGGCTCAACCCGAAGTACCGCTTCGAGAGCTTCGTGGTCGGTCCCTCCAATCAGCTTGCGCACGCGGCCAGCATTGCGGCGGCCTCCAGTCCGGGCCGACGCTACAACCCGCTGTTTCTCTTCGGCGGCGTGGGCCTTGGCAAGACGCACCTGATCAACGCGACGGGGCACACGATCCTGCAGAACCGGCCGGACGCCCATATTCTCTATCTCTCCGCGGAACGTTTCACGAACGAGTACATCTGGGCCCTCCAGAACAACAAGATGAACGAGTTCCACGCCCGCTACCGGGATGAGTGCGGCGTGTTGCTCGTGGATGACATCCAGTTTCTCGCAGGCAAAGAGCAGACGCAGGAAGCGTTCTTCCACACCTTCAATGCGCTCTATCACTCCGATCGTCAGATCGTGGTCTCGTGCGACGTCAATCCCCAACACATCCCCGACATGGAGGAGCGGCTCATCAGCCGATTCCAATGGGGGCTCGTGGCCGATATCCAGCCGCCTGCGCTCGATACGCGCGTGGCGATTCTTGGCAAGAAGGCCGAGCAGGAAGGGATTCAGCTCGCTGACGATGTAGCGCTCTTCATTGGCGAGGTCGTTACGAACAACGTACGGGAACTCGAAGGCACCCTGTTGCGGCTGGCTGTCAAGGCCGAGCTCTCGAACCAGCCCATCGACTTGGATTTCGCCAAAGAGGCCTTGCGATCGGTGATGCCTCGCCCCGAAACAGCGACCTCCGTCGAGGATGTTCAGCGCGCCGTATGCGAGTATTTCAACATACGGTTGGCCGATCTCAAATCACCGCGGCGGCATCGCTCGGTCACGCACGCTCGTATGGTGGCGATGTGGTTGTGCAAGCAACGCCTCGGGACAAGCTATCCCGAGCTTGGAAGCCGCTTCGGCGGGCGCGATCACACCACCGTCTTGAGCGCGGTGCGCAAGATCGGCGACCTGCTGGACAAGGACAGCAAGCTGCAGTCGGAGATCGAGGCCATCGAGCGCAAGCTGCGAGTGTAGCGGAAGGCAGTACCCAACCAAGAGGCATGCCCAACCAAGAGGCATGCCCAACCAAGAGGCATGCCCAACCAAGAGGCATGCCCGGTCAAGGGGCGTACCCGATCAGCACGCCCCGATCAGCACGCCCCGATCAGCATGCCCCGATCGAGCAGCATGCCCGGTCAACGGGCCTCGAGCTGCCTGAGCCGCTTGCGCCGCCGCCTGGCGGCCTCGGCTTCCTTCTTTCGCCTGCGCACCGACGGCTTCATGTAGTGCCTTCGGCGCTTGAGCTCGCGCAAGATGCCCTCGTTGGCCATCTTCCGCTTCAAGTGTTTGATGGCGCGTTCAAGCCCACGGTCGCCAACGACGACTTCTACGGGCCTGCATTGAACAGTGTCTCCCAGCATACCCTCGGTTCCAGCCAGGTGGGCGGGCAACCATAGCCGAAACCAGCTGGCTGGCAAGTACGGCCCCACGATAGCACCCCAAGAAAGGCGCGGCTTCGAACCGCCGCCCAGCCGCCCAGCTATCCGGCTACCGAAATCATTGAAGAACCTCCCCTACGTTGCACCGGCATCTGGCTGGCTCGCTAGCCCGCGTCGGTCAGCAACGGGGTGGTCGGCTCCGCAGCCAGGCGCTCGAGGGTGAGCTCGCGCTGAGCCCCGAGGTTCACCACCACGCGGTCGCCGGCCTGAAACTCATCCGCCAGAATGCGTTCGGCGAGCGGGTTTTCCAAACGACGCTGGATCACACGCTTGAGCGGTCTCGCGCCGAAGGTCGGATCGTAGCCGAGCTCGCCGAGTGCGTTCTTGGCTGCGTCGCTCACCTCGAGTTGCAGCTCGCGTGACTTGAGCCGCTGCCCAAAACGGCGCAGCTGGATGTCCACGATGCTTCTGAGCTCGGCCCTTCCTAGACGACGAAAGACCACGATCTCGTCCACTCGGTTCAGGAACTCGGGGCGGAAGGCATTGCGTAGATCAGCAAGCGCGGCCTGGGCCGCCTCGGTCTCGTCATCGATGCCGATGATATGCTGCGAGCCCACGTTCGATGTCAGAATGATAACCGCGTTTCGGAAGTCCACATGGCGGCCCTGGCCGTCGGTCAGGCGACCGTCGTCCAGCACCTGCAGCAGCACGTTCCAGACATCCGGGTGCCCCTTTTCGACCTCGTCGAAGAGCAGCACGCTGTAGGGCCGGCGACGCACCGGTTCGGTAAGCTGGCCACCTTCCTCGTAGCCCACATAGCCTGGTGGAGCCCCGATCAGACGTGCGACGGAATGCTTCTCCATGTATTCGCTCATATCCAGCCGAATCATGGCTCGCTCATCGTCGAACAGGAACTCGGCGAGCGCTCGCGCGAGCTCGGTCTTGCCGACACCCGTCGGGCCCAGGAAAAGGAAGGAGCCCACCGGGCGGTTCTCATCGCCGAGTCCGGCTCGGTTGCGGCGCACACCGTTGGCTACCACCGTGATCGCCTCGTCTTGACCCACCACACGCGCGCGCAGCTGCTCCTCCATCCGCAGCAGCTTGGCTCGCTCTCCCTCGAGCATCTTGCTGACCGGGATTCCAGTCCACTTGGACACGACCGACGCGATGTCCTCGTCGGTCACCTCTTCCTTGAGGAAGCTGCCCCGCGCTTGGACGCTCTGGAGGGCAAGCTGCGCTTCTTCGACCGCCTTGTGCGCCGCCGGCATCTCTCCGTAACGCAAGCGTGCGGCGCCCTCCAGGTCGCCGACACGCTGGCTGCGCTCGAGGTCCAGCCGAAGCCGTTCGACCAGTTCCTTCTTGCCGTGGATCGTTGCGATGAGCTCTTTTTCCTTCAACCATCGGGCGCGCATGGAGGCCTTGCTGTCGTTGAGCTCGGCGAGCTCCTTATCGAGCTCCTGCAAACGCGCCTTGCTGTGCGGGTCGCTCTCTTTCTTGAGCGCCTGCTTCTCGATCTCCAGCTGCATGATGCGTCGTTCGAGCGTGTCGATCTCGTGCGGCATCGAATCGATTTCCATCTTGAGCCGCGATGCGGCCTCGTCCACGAGGTCGATGGCCTTGTCGGGCAGGAAGCGATCGCTGATGTAGCGATCGGACAAGGTGGCAGCGGCTACGATGGCCGAGTCCTGGATGCGGATGCCGTGGTGCACCTCGTAGCGCTCCTTGAGCCCTCGCAGGATCGTGACCGTGTCTGCGACCGACGGCTCCCCGGTAAATACGGGCTGAAACCGCCGGGCCAGCGCTGCGTCCTTTTCGATGTGCTTGCGGTACTCGTCGAGCGTTGTAGCGCCGATGCAGCGCAGGTCGCCGCGCGCGAGCGCGGGCTTGAGCATGTTGCTTGCGTCCATCGCACCCTCCGCCGCACCCGCACCCACGAGCGTATGCAGCTCGTCGACGAACAGCACCACGTGCCCCTCGGCGGCCTCGATCTCCTTGAGAACCGCCTTGAGCCGATCTTCGAACTCACCGCGGTACTTGGAGCCGGCGATGAGGGAGCCCAGGTCGAGAGCCAGCAGGCGTTTGTCCTTGAGGTTTTCGGGCACGTCACCGTTCGCGATGCGATGCGCAATGCCTTCCACGATGGCGGTCTTGCCCACGCCTGGCTCGCCGATCAGCACAGGGTTGTTCTTGGTGCGTCTTGCCAGCACCTGCATGACGCGGCGGATTTCCTCGTCGCGTCCGATCACGGGATCGATCTTGCCGCTGCGTGCCGCTTGCGTGAGATCACGCGTGTACTTCTCGAGTGCCTGGAACTTGCCTTCGGGCTCGGGATCGGTGATGCGCTGGGCGCCGCGCACCTCCTGCAAGGACGAAAGGAGCTTGTCTCTATCCAGACCCTCCTTGCGCACCAGGGTGCCCAAACGGTCTCGTCCGACGACACTTGCGAGCAGGATGTGCTCCGCGCTCGTGTATTCGTCCTTGAGCTTCTCCGTTTCCGCCCAGGCGCGTGTCAACAGCTCGTGCAACGAACGGGACAGCGCCGGCTCGGCCCCTCCCTGCGCGCGTGGAAGGCGCTCGATCTCCTCTTTCAGTTTCTGCGCCAGGCTCTCGGGGGCGACTCCAGCCTTTTCCAGCAGGGGCGCTGCTACACCGTCCGGCTGCTCGAGGAGCGCCGCCATCAGGTGCTCGGGCACGAGCTCGGGGTTCGCGCGGCGGGTCGCCTGATCTTGCGCCGCCATGAGCGCTTCGCGGGTCTTGGAGGTCAGCCTGTCCAGTCGCATGGGTCCTTTCCTCTGGGAGTCAACCTAACCACGCCCCAGGTCCGGTCAATCCCGGCCCTAACGCTGACGCAAGTCGAGGCGCCGGAAGGGACTTAGATCTGCGGGGTTACCGAGCTGTCCCTCGTCAACGACGCGCTTGAGCTCCCTTAGGTGACGCTCCAGAGGCTCGATCTCGAGGGCCAGTGCGAGCGCAGCCTGTGCGGAAGCAGGGTCGCCAAAGCCCGCGTAGTAGAGCGCTGCATTGTAGTAGTGCCACAACAGCAGAGCCCGTGTGGCAGGCTCGTGGCGCTGTTTTTCGAGGCGGCGGTTGAGCTGCTCGTAGTAGCGCAGCTGCGTGCGGGCCGCCGCGCGTTCGTCCGCGCGGGTTGCGCCGTCGGCGAGCACTTCAAAGTACAGTCGAGCCGGCAGCAGCGTACGGTAGAGTGGCGGCGGGACGCGCACATCCATTTCCACGTGAACCGGGCGCAGCGCGGCGAGCGACTGAAGGCCGGCCTGCTCGAGGCTCCCGTCAAACAGGTAGCTCCGAAGCAACGCCCTGAGCTCGGGCGCGCGTGCCAGCAGGTCTTCGGCCATGTGGGGATAGGTTGCGAAGGGAAGCGGTACGAGCAACGCGTCGGGGCGCGCGTGCTGCTCAGCTTGCAGGCTCCACAGCCGGAAGATCGTCTGCGGTGCATGAGCGAACACCAGTGCACGCGGGGGCAGGTCGCGCCACAAAGCGTCATCGAAGGCATCTGCAGCATCGAAGCTCCTCAGCGACGCCCTGCCGGCGCCGCGCCCGATCAAGCACACGCCAACCACGACCATCAGGCCCACGCAAACCGTTGTCGTTCGGAGCGACGCACGCGTGTTGGTCTTCGACGGCGGATCGCGCGTGGGGACGCTCGGTGCTCGCGTGCGCTTTCGCCGCTCGAGCGTGACCAGCAGCGCCGCTACGAACGCTGCCGCTCCCGCGGCCAGTCCAGCCAGTGCCAGCATGAGGTAGCCGAGCGCGTCCGGGTTGGAGCGCACGAAACCGAGCCAGGCACGTGCCGCGACAAGGGCGATCAGCAACGTCGTCCAGATCGCGCCCAGCCGGCGGGTCTTCGGCATGCGCAGCAAACTGTAGATGCCTGCGAGCGCGAGGGGGCAGGCCACGTGCATGTTGTCTCCCAGCTGTACGAGCACGTCGGCGAAGCGTTCCCACAGAGGCTGGGGCACACCGGCTCCGGTGTTTTTCCGGAACGCTTGCGCCGAGACGACCCAGGCAAACCGCGCGATGCTGTCCGGGTCGCCGAGGTTCGGTGTAGGCGCTGCTGCCGCACGCAGCGGCAGGTACAGGTACGTGCCAAGGCCAAGCAGCCCGAAGCTGGCGGGCTTGAGCAGCGCGCTGGCCCCTGCAGTGCGGGCGACAGCCAGGATCATCGGCAATGCGGCGCAAGCGACGACCAGGCCGAGCAGGTGGTGGTTCGCAAGCCCCAGTCCCAGTGCGAACGTCGCGCTCGAGAGCGCTCTCAGATCGCGCGTCGGCCACCTGCTGTGCAGCCGGGTAAGGCGCTCGAGCGCGAGGCAACCGAGCGCTGCCTGAAGGGCGTACACCTCGGGACGCACGGCCTGCAGCCAGAAGCCCGGGGCGAATGCGGCGCTCCACGCCGCGCCCAGACTCAAGGGCAGGGTCAGCCGCCTGCTGTGGAGACCCACGCTGTGCAGCGTGGCCTCGATCGTGCGTCTGAGCACAAGCGCGGCCAGCGCGGCCATGAACGCGGATGCCAGCGCGACCCGAAAGGCGAGAGGACCAACCGGCAACATGCAAAAGACGCGGCCGACCAGGGCGGTCAGCGGCTGACCCGGGGGATGCGCGATGCCGAGATCGATCGAGGCAGCGACAAACTCGCCCGAGTCGAGCCAGTAGCCGTGGGCCGATGTGGTGACAGCGTAGGCGAGCAGCGGGAGCCCGCCCGCCAGTGCGTCGATCGCGCGTCGCTTCATCGGGCCCAAAACGAATGTGTCAGCACACCAGCGCCTGCGCAGGGGTGCACGATAGCATGCGACCGAGCTATGGTGACCCCTGGCAGCTGCATGCCAACCTGCCGGCGGTCGATCGGAGTCAAGGTCGAGCGGGGGCCCGGCCGCGCGAGGCGACTTGCACGTGACTCAGTCCAAACCGTTGCCATCGGTCGTGCTCGGGGTGTTCGTTGGTGGTCGCTCGAGCCGTATGGGTGGTCGTCCCAAGGGCTTGTTGCGCTGTCCGTCGAGCGCCGAGCCGATCGTGTCGCGATGGGCGCGCATAGCCGGCGTGTTGCAGCTCCGGGCGGCCATGGTGGGCGACGCCTGCGCCTACCATGGCGTCGCGCCCGAGCTGCAGCGTTTGGACGACGAGCCTTCGGGCGTGGGTCCGCTCGGGGGTCTGCGTGCGCTCTTGCGATACGCGGGTCCACGCAGCGTCGTTGCAGTAGCCTGCGACATGCCCTTCGTGACCCCCGAGCTTGTTGCCAGGCTGGCTCGTGCGACAAGCGGCGGCGCCGTGATCGCTGCCAGGGAGCAGGACGGCCGCTGGCAGGGGTTCTTCGCGTGCTACCGAGCGCCGTTGGTTCGGCCCGTGCTCGACCAGGCGCTCGCCTGCGGGGAGCGCTCCTTGCAGGGTCTGCTTGCGCGAACCGACACCCGAGAGCTCGAGCTGACGGCGCTGGAACGCGAGCAGCTACGCGACTGGGACACACCCGCCGACATGGCACGCCAATGAGTACCGGTCTAGTACCGGCCCCACCCCGCTGGCGGCCTTGGGACCTCCTCGAATAGCTTGAGTCTAGTCCAGCGTAGCGATGCGCAACTCGGCCAGCTGACCCGGGTCAATCCGGTCGGGCGCTCCCACCATCAGGTCGTTTCCCTTTTGGGTCTTGGGGAAAGCGATGACGTCGCGGATGGCTTCGGTCTCGGTGAGCAGCATGGCGATGCGGTCGAGGCCCAAGGCGATTCCGCCGTGCGGTGGTGCTCCAAACTGCAGGGCCTTGAGCAGAAAACCGAACTTCCGCTCTGCTTGCTCCGCGTCGATGCCCAGGGCGGCGAACACCTTCGCTTGCACTTGCGGATCGTGCAAACGGATCGAGCCTCCGCCGATCTCGAAGCCGTTGAGCACGAGATCGTAGCGGTGACACAGCACCGTACCCGGGTCGCTCTCGAGCTTGCTCAGGTCAGCATCGTGGGGCCGGGTGAAGGGGTGGTGTGCAGCCACCCAGCGCTTGTCTTGATCGTCGTACTCGAACAAGGGCGGGTTCACTACCCAGGTAAGGTTCCAGTGCCCGCCGCTGCCCGAAGCGGGAATCAGCTCCAGTTTCTTGGCCAAGTGCACCCGCAGGTTCGCCATGATCGTGTTGACCCGTGCCGTGGGTCCGAACTGAAAACAGACGACGTCGCCTTCCTGCGCTCGCAGCGCGCTATTGACCGCCTCGCGGAAAGGGCGCTTGACCGTCTTGGCGAGCGGGCTCTGGGTCCATTCGCCTCCGGCCGCCACCTTCGCGCGCGCGAGCCCGGTCGCACCCATCTGTCTTACGAATTGCTCGAGCTTGTCTCCCTCGGCGCGGGACATGCCTGCGCTGGCTGGAACGACCAAGGCCTTGATGATCTCGGCGGGCAGGTCGCGCCGGTAGGTGTTGCTCTGGAACCTGCCTGCGATCGGTTCGAAGAACGACACGCCACCGCCTCCGTGCTCGATGACGAGATCCGTCAGATCGGTGTGCTCCAGGCCGAAACGTAGATCGGGTTTGTCGTTGCCGAAGCGCGTCATCGCTTCAGCGAAGTCCATGCGAGGAAAGCGACCCTCGGGGTAGCTTTGCATTAGGTCGATATCGAGCACCTCGCGGAAGATACGCAGTATCAAGCCTTCGATGGCGCCGAAGATATCGTCCTCGTTCACGAAGCTCATCTCGACATCGATTTGGGTGAACTCGGGCTGCCGATCCAGGCGCAGATCCTCGTCGCGGAAGCATTTCACGATCTGAAAGTAGCGCTCGTAACCCGAAACCATCAGAAGCTGCTTGAACAGTTGGGGGCTTTCCGCGAGCGCGTAGAAGCTACCCGGGTGCGATCTCGACGG
>JAKSBK010000224.1 GCA_022361155.1 Pseudomonadota bacterium | reverse complement strand
TCATGCATCAGTTCGCCAACGAGCTGCTTCGCGTGTTGACCGGCAAGTCCGGTGCGTTCCATACCAAGCTCACCTATGCGCGCCGCGTGGGGCCTGGACGCAAGGACGTCTACGTGGCCGACTACGACGGTGCGAACATCGGCCGCGTCAGCAGCGGGCGCGGGGTGTCGATGCTGCCGAGTTTCGGCGCGGGCGGCGTCTGGTACTCGGTGCTGACCAAGCGGGGCATGTTCATCACCAATACCCGCTCTGGCCAGCGTCCGGTCATACGAGGAGCGGGCCTTAACATGGGAGTCTCCGTATGCGGTCAGCGGGTGTACTTCTCGTCCACACGCAGCGGCAACAGTGAAATCTACAGTGCGCGTGTGGACGGAAGCGATGTGCGACGGTTGACCCGGCACCCTGGAATCGACGTCAGCCCCGCGTGCGGCCCGGGCGGCAAGATCGCCTTTGTTTCTTCGCGCCACGGTGGACCGCAGATCTTCACCATGAGCGCCACGGGTGGCATGCCCAAGCGTGTCACGTACCGCGGCGCACACAATCAGACGCCCGCCTGGTGCCCCGATCCCAAGAAACCGATGCTCGCTTTTACGGGACGGGACGGTGGTTTCGATGTGTTCACCCTCGACCTGCGGACCGGGCACTATACCCGGCTGACGCAAGGGCAGGGCATCAACAAGGACCCCGCCTTCTCGCCGGACTGCCGCATGGTCGCGTTCGCGTCCTCGCGGGGCGGCGTGTTCGTCTCGAATCCGGAGGGCTTGAACCAGAACCGGGTGATTGCCGGCTTGGTCGAAACCGTGCGCTGGAGCCGCTAGCGGCGCCTCCTAAGGGTGCCGACGGCTGGAGTCGAACCAGCGACCTAGCGCGTATGAAACGCCCGCTCTAACCACCTGAGCTACGTCGGCCCGTTCTGGCCCGGCGGAGTATAGGTACGACCCCGTGGGTGTCAATCTCGCCCCCAAAGACCAAAAGGCCAAAGAAAAGCGGCCGGGGGTTGCATGCTGCACTGCGAGTTGACAGGGTGTAACGTGATGGGCTGGGTGCGCGCGGTACTAGCCTCGGTACTAGGTCTGCTGCTGGCGTTGGCGGCAGCTGGATGCATCGGGGGGCCGCAGACCGATCCGCCGCTCGGTGATCCGGGAGCGACCCGCTTCGGGCCCACGGCGGCCGTGCCCCCGCACATCGGGACACCGATCGCACCGCCCGCTGGGGCCACAGACGCGTCCATGCCTTCGGACGCCGGGATGGTGCAACCGAGCGACAGCGGCGCAGATGCGGCGGATGCCGAAACAGATGCCGGAACAGATGCCGGAACAGATGCCGAAACGGATTCGGCGGTGGACGCTCCAGCGGACGGCTCCAGGACCGACGGCAACGGCTGACCGAATCAGCGGTGGCGGTTGACCGACTCGGCAGCGGAGCGTGTCATCGCCGCCCAACCGTGTGCTACACAACGCCAGAGGATGAAGCAACGAGGACGCCCTGTGAAGCAACGGGGGCGCCGTGCGTCCAACCGAATTGCCTGGAGGTGCAACCATGCAACGGTCTGGTTCTAAGACGCGACTTGGTACAAGCAGCGGCGCCGTCGCCCTGGCATCGGGTCTGCTGTGGGCGGCTATGGCGCTGGCCGAGGAACCGCAGGGGCCGGGGCCGATGCCCAGCTACAAGGGACGCGGCAAGGTCACCGAAGCCATTGGCCAGGCCGGCGCCTTGATGGACATCGGCGGAGCCACGTTGCGGCTGCCACCCCGCCTCCGCATTGGTCATTCCCGCGTGCTCACGTTTCGTCGGGTCAAAAAGAAGATCAAACCGGCTCAGATCCACAAGCGGTTCGTCCGCATCGGCCCGACGCTGCACTTCGATGGTGCGCTGGATGCGCGGGGCCGACCCGTTTCCGTGACGGTCAAGGCCAAGGTCAAGCTCAAGGCGGGCTACAAGCTGGTCCTCGCGGTCGAAGAGGCCGGCATCTGCCAGGAACACAACAAGAGCTACAAGCTCGGCGCCAGCGGCCTGTGCTCCGCCTGGCGGTTCGAGCCAGCCAGGTACAGGCGGGGCCTCAAGACCGTCTCCGCAAGCCTGGAATCCACCGGCGGCTACCACCTGCAATTCGGCATGCTGCCCAAGGACGGGTAGGCGTCCCTCAGGCGACCGTTCAGATCAGAGGTAACCGTTCATGCCCCTGGAAGTCGGGTTTTCAGGCGGTTTTCTGGGCGAGCGCGCCCGCAGGAATCGCCCGAGGAGTACTTTTGGGCGGCGGTTGGAATCAGCTGCAGCGCAGGGCGAGGCCGAGGACGAACGCCGTCCAGAAGACCGCCTGGGAAGTCGTCGTAGAGGCGAACACCCCGGTGAACGGCTGCGTTCACAGGACGCACATTCCTGCGCTGCAGTTAGGGGTTGGCGCCGCGCAGGCCATACCGCAGCCGCCGCAGTGCGCGGCGCTCGTCTGCAGGTCGGTCTCGCAGCCGTTGGCTTGCATGTTGTCGCAGTTACCCCAGCCGGCGTCGCAGCCGATGCTGCACTGACCCGCCGTGCAGTCACCGGTGGCGTTGGCGCGCGCAGGGCATTCCATCCCGCAACCACCGCAGTGCATGGCGTTCGTCTGTAGGTTGGCCTCGCAGCCGTTTTCCGCCATCGCGTCGCAGTCGTCAAAGTCGGCGTTGCACGTAAACCCGCACTGGCTATCGGCGCACTGGCTCGTGGCGTTGTCGCGCACGGGGCACGCTGTTCCGCAGCTGCCGCAGTCGGTCGTAGTGGTAATCTCGGTCTCGCAGCCGGTGGCCTGCATGCCGTCGCAGTTGTCAAAGCCGGCACTGCACATCAACCCGCACATGCCTGCCGCGCACGCGGGCGTTGCGTTGTCGCGGGCCGGACACTGCGTTCCGCAGCCTCCGCAATTCATGGGGTCCACACTCGGTTCGGCCTCGCAGCCGTTGTTGGGGTCGCCGTCGCAGTCCGAGAAATCCGAGTCGCACTCGATACCGCATGCGCCGGCAATGCAGGTAGGTTGCGAATTCGGCCCGGCCGGGCAGGCCGTCCCGCACATGCCGCAGTTGAGGACATCGCTCGTGACGTTGGACTCACAGCCGTCGTCGGGCATCTGGTTGCAATCTTGCGCATCCGAGTTGCACTGGAAGGTGCAGCTGGCGGCTTCGCACACGGGCGAGGCGTTGGGGACAGCGGGACACTGCATGCCGCACTTGGAGCAGTTGAGGGGATCGGTGCTGAAGTCCGCCTCGCAGCCGTTGGTCACGTCTTCGTCGCAGTCGGCGGTGCCCTCGTCGCACTGGATCGAGCACCGGCCATCCTCGCAGCTCGGCGTGCCGTTCGCGTCGCTGCAGGCGTTGTCGCAGGCCCCGCAGTGGGCAAGCTCGGTGTTGAGGTCGGTCTCGCACACGGTTGCGGGGTCGTTGTCGCACTCGCCCGTGCCGGGCTCGCAGCCCGTGGCGTCGGGCAAGAGGCCGCCCGCGTCGTCGATCTTGCTGCGGTCGAAATCGACAATGAGCTCGCAACCGGCGCTGAACGCCGCACACACCGCTGCCGCTAAAGCCATCCCTCGCTTCATTTCGCTCGCCTCGTCAGCTCCGCTACACCGTCATCGTGCTGTTTCAGGGCTCGTGCCGGCCGGACTGCTGGAGCTCGCTCGCGTCCGGCGGGCATACCTTGGCATCGACGGCCGCTCGGGTTCAAGGCGTTGCGATGGAAAAACCGTGGCCTCGAAGCCGGGCGCTCGCCAGCCCGGCCAGTCGCCCGAGCCAATGGCTTGCTTCCACGGGCACGCCACCGCCGGAGGCGATCCGGCTGGCAAGGCTCTCCAGAGTCTGGCGCTGACGTGTGGACAGGTGGTCAACGTGCGTGGCCACGCATGTGAAGGCGTTCAGCAGTCCAAAGCCCGTGGGAGGCTCGCCGTCGCTTTGCCAGGCCGCCCTGAGCATCGGCATCAAGCGCCCGGGCTCGAGCTGCCCGTGACGGAGCCACGCCTGGGCTTCGGCTTCGAACTCGGCCTCGCGCTGCGCCATCACGCGCAGGTCGGCGATGCGTTGCTCGAGCCGGCGCCACGCGCATAGCGCTTGCTCGCGAACACGGGCCAACACGAGCGCGGATGCCGGCAGCTCGGCAGGCGAGGAGACAAGAGCGGGTGTCAGCGCCCGCGCGGCAGCGAGCTGGGTGCTTGCATCCTCGTCGGTCAGGCCGTTCAGGCACACCATCCGGAGCAAAAAGCCCTGGACGCGCGTCGGGTACTCGTCCACCAGCGAGTGCGTGAGCTTGAGTCCCCGAAACACCACGTCGCTCGGTACCACCTCTTCGCTTCCCGCTTCGGTGATGAGGTTGACTCGCACGTTGGCACCGCGAATGTCCAGGCGGTGAACGCGGGCTGCGCCGTCGGGCTGCACCACGGACGCCACGGTCTCGAGCACATCGCGACCACGGACGTAGCTGCTGGATCGGACGCCGATGCGCAGGGCTTGCTCGCGCTCGCGGACGCGCTGCAAGCTGCCTTCCAGGGTGCCCCCGTGCCTTCGTTCGGAAAGAGACTCGGCGGTGAATCGCGCAGCGCGCCGCTTGCTCTCCCGGATGCTCGACAACACAGAGGACATGGCGGGCTCCTTTCCAGGCATCGTGGGCAAGCCAATAATAGTAGCAGAGCCTCATACTAACAGGGGCCGGAAGCTCCTCCCAGAGGTTACATTGGGGCATGTTCGGTGCCCTGTCAGGCACTAATAGAAGATACATACAGTTATAATGAATTATCTGGTGCGTCAACTGGGCTGGGCATGTGCGTGCTTGGCTGCTTCATTGCCCGCAGGGTCGGCGGCGGCCCAGGCCTCGCCTGGACTGGCGGGCGACTTCCAGGTCGCGCTCGAGTCGGGGAGCGTCGGCCTGGCATTGGCGCTCGTGTTCGTTGCGGGGCTCGCGACCTCGCTGACGCCCTGCGTCTACCCGATGATCGCGATCACCGTCAGCATCTTTGGCGCGCGCCAGCAGAAGAGCCGCCGAGAAAGCGCCCTGCTATCGACCGCCTTCGTCCTCGGCCTGGCCAGCCTGCTGACGCCGCTGGGCCTTTTTGCGGCAACCACCGGCCACGTGTTTGGAGCGGCGCTGTCGAACACCTGGGTGCTCGTGGGGCTTGCGTTGCTTTTCTTCGCGTTGGCCGCGTCGATGTTTGGCGCCTTTGACCTGGACCTGCCGCCCGCGCTCAAGAACAGGCTCGCAACGGTCGGGGGGGTGGGCTACCGGGGTGCGTTCGCTCTTGGGCTCGTCAGTGCGCTGATCGCAGCACCCTGCACGGGCCCGGTGCTCGGATTCCTGCTTACCTGGGTCAGCACGAGCGGCAGTGTGGCCTTCGGGGGCGCTTGCCTGTTCGTCTACGCGCTGGGCCTCGGCGTGCTGTTCTGGCTGGTGGGAACGTTCTCGATGAGCTTGCCGAAGTCAGGTCAGTGGCTGGAGTGGGCCAAGAGCCTCTTCGGCAGCGTGATGATCGTGGCCGGGCTGTACTACGTGCGCGATCTCGTGGGTTTGACAGCCCTTTTCGAGCACAGCAGGCCGTTTCTATGGGGCTCGCTCGCGACGCTCGCGGCCGGTCTCGGCCTCGGTGCGGTGCATGTGAGCTTTCACGCTGCAAGCCTCGCAGCACGCGTGCGCAAGGTGCTCGGCATCGGGCTCGTGGTAGCCGGAACGCTCGGGCTGGTGGGCTATCACGAGGCGCTGCCTGCCGGCGAACACCTGCGTTGGCTTCACGACTTCGACGCTGCCAGGACGCTGGCCAACCGGCAGCAGCGGCCGCTGATCGTCGATTTCGGCGCGTCGTGGTGCGCGGCATGCGGGGAGCTTGACCGCCACACCTTCACCGATCCGCGGGTCGTGCGCGAAGGCCGGCGCTTCGTGGCGGTGAAAGTCGACCTCAGTCCGGGAAAAGACACCGACGCCAAGCGGGCGCTGCTCGCCTCGTACAACCAGCGCGGCCTGCCGCTTGTGGTGCTGCATGACCGCAGCGGGCGCGAAGCCGCGCGCGTGACGAGCTTCATCGGACCCGAAGAAATGGTCGCGCTGCTGCGGCGAGTGCAATAGAATAGCCCGTTTTGCGCGGGCGGATCGGGCATGCGGTTCCGATCGATAGAGCGGGCCGGAGGCTGGCGACCGATGCGGGCTAGCCGCGGCTGGCCTGGGGTTCTGTCGGGCGCAGTACTCACCCCGCTTTGTTGTGTTGGCCCGCTTTGTTGTCTTGGCATTGCGTGGCTGGTGGGCTGTGGCGGCGCTGGTTTTGTGCCCCGGTACCCCCACACTAGCGCGCGTCAGGCGCTCGGTTCGTTGCAGGCGTCCCGAGCGGGGGTACGCGGACTGCAAGCGGAGGCGCGCGTCGATCAGCGGGGCACGGAGGGGCGTGTGCGCGGGACCGTCTGGATGTTCGTCGAGCGTCCGAGCAGAGTGCGCTTCGACGTCATGACCCAATTCGGTCCGGCCTCGGTGTTGACCAGCGACGGCCGCGTCTTCG